>CAZNNJ010000066.1:0-13448 GCA_964574305.1 uncultured Rhodospirillales bacterium
CGGCATCTGCCGGCGGACACGCCGGTGGTGACGCTCGAGGCACGCCGCGCGACGATCGCGGCGCGCAAGACGGCGGTCCATCGCCGTTTCGGCTTCTGACCGCCCCTTGGGGGACACTACGGGATCGACCGCAATCGCACCGTTGCGGATCGCTGACTAGCTCTCGGGCAGGGTCTCGTACCAGGTGCTGTAGGTCCTCAGCCAGTTCACGCAGATCAGCTCGTCCTTGAACGCGACGGTCGATCCGTCGGGCCGGGTGAAGGAGCCGTTGGCGGTCGCCAGCAGATAGGCGCACATGCGCACGCCCTCAGACAGCACCCAGTTGAACCAGCAGCGCCCGTGGCTGCTGATGTCGAGATCGACCACGCCCTCGGCCGAGGCCATGTTGAGATGCCAGCGGCTGGGAAAATAAAGCCCGCTGCGCGGGTCGTGCCAGTGCTCCAGCTCGGTCAGCGTGACGGCGCCGTGGCCCAGCCTGGGCTTGTAGGGCAGATGCCGGCGGCCATCGGTGACGGTGCCGAGATCGAGCCCCGGCAGGCCGGGATGGAACAGGAAGACACCGGTCTGCTCAGCCATGGTGAACAGCCAGTACATCTCGCGCGGTGGCGGCAGGGTCCGGATCGGGTTGGAGGATTGGCCGACGGTGATCCGCTCCTTGATGCCGGTTGCCTTCTTGATCGTATAGCTCTTGCCGCCGGCCGTGATCGTGCCCTCGACCCTGCACATCGCGTCATAGCCGCCCCGGTCGCGCTCGGCGGCGGTGGCGAACGGGCCCCATTCCCAGAAGGCCGGCGCGGCCTGCCGATAGGTGATATCGACTTCGACCCCGCCATGGGAGCCCCGGACATGAAACACCGGCGGCGCCGAGATGTACTGGCGGTCGCCAAGGCGCCACACGACCTTCTCGTCGTCGCGCTCGACCTGCAGGTCGCTGCCCTGGCCGCGTCGGCCGGGATGCCAGCCCGTTCGCGCGAAATCGTGGTCCCACAGGCCCTTGTTGCGCCGTTCCTTGGGGATCGCCATGAACAGGGTCTCCTGCTCGGCGCCGTCCTTGACCATCCAGACGCCCTGGCCGTGACCCTTCCGCGAATAGACCGTGGTCCACAGGAACAGGTCATGCTCCTCGCTTTCGCCGACCATGACAAAGCAGTCCTCCTCCCACAGGTCGAGCGGCGGAAATTTGTCGGCGTGCAGGACTTCGTCGTCCAGCCGGACGGGAACGTCCTCGTGCCCGCTCTGCTCTGCGTACAGCGCGTCGAAGCGATCGGTCTGGCCCATCATTCTTCCCCGTGATCTCGTGCGGTTTCCCGGAAACCCTACGGGCGGGGGGCGGCGCGGACCAATGTCATCTGGGTCGGCCTCCGCCAAATCGCAGGCGTGATATGCGCCATGGAATCGCGTGACCCGGCGGTGCGGCCGGTTCATCCTGCGCGGACCTATCGCGAGGCAGAATGACTTTACCGAACCCGTCCCCGTCCGATGGCAGCGGACGCACCATCTTCATCGTCGCCCACGGCCCGGTGATCGCCGAGGGCCTGGCTGCGGGCCTTCATGCCGCGGGCTGCCAGGTCGCCGTGCTGTCGGATGTCGACCGGCCGCTTCCGTCTGGGGTGGTCGCGGTGCCGACCGGCTTCGGCGGCACCGCCACGGTCGAGCAGGCCTTGGCGGCGGCGGTCGCGTGGATCGGCCCGCCCGACTGCATCATCCACGCATCCGCGCCCGCGTCGGCGCTGAGGTCCGTGCCGGTCTCCGCGCTGAAGGATCAGCGCTGGCGGAGTGACTGTTTGGGGGCACTGAAGGCGACCTTCTTCACCCTCCAGGCCTGCTTCGCCGCCTGCAAGGAACGCGGCACGCGCATCCTCCTGGTCGGCCCTGCTTTGTCCCTGGTCGGGGCGGAAGGGCTGGTGCCGCTCTCCACCGCGATCGAAGGCCAGCGGGCGCTGGCCAAGTCGGCGGCGCGGCAGTGGGGCAGCCACGGCATCGTCATCAACTGGCTCGCCGTTGCCTCGACCGTGTTCGCGCCCGAGCTGGCCGAGGCCCGGCTGCCCAGGCCGGTCAGCCCCGAGCCTCTGGCGCTGGGCGCGGCGCCCGCGTTGCCGGCGCTGGTGCCGCTGATCTTCGCCCTGGCGGACAAGGCCGGTTCCGTCCTGGCCGGGGCGACTCTGTGTCTGGACGGCGGCGAGGTGATGACGCCATGAGCACAGGCATTCTTTCGAACCGCACCGCCATCGTCTCGGGCGCCGGCAACGGCATCGGCCGCGGCATCGCGCTCGCGCTCGCCGCCGCGGGCGCCAATGTCGTGGCCGCGGTGCGCCGCAAGGAGACCGGTGACGAAACCGTCGCCATGATCGCGGCGGAGGGCGGCGCCGGCCTTTCGGTTCGGACCGACATCGTCGTTCGCGCCGATGTCGAGGCGATGGTCGCGGCGGCGGTCGCCCGCTTCGGCGGCATCGATATCGTCATCCACAACGCCAATAGCGGCACCTCCAGCCGCCCCGCCAGGATCGAGGAGATCACCGAGGCGCTGTGGGACGAGCAGGGCGCGGTCGCGCTGGACGGGGCGCTGTTCCTGGCCCAGGCGGCCTATCCGTACCTCAAGGCCAGCGACGCCGCGCGCTTCCTGGTGCTGACCTCCTCCCAGGGCCTCGCCGGCAACGGCCGCAACCCGGCCTATGCCGCCTTCAAGGGGGCGCAGCGCGGCTTCGTCAAGGCGCTGGCGCAGGAATGGGGGCCGGACCAGATCACCGTCAACGCCATCGCCCCGACCGCCGAATCGGACGGCGCCGCCGCCTATTTCGCCGCCAATCCCGGCGTGCGCGAACGGGTGGAAAGCCTGGTGCCGCTGCGCCGGGTAGGCTCGCCGCGCGACGATGTCGGCGATGCCGTCGTCGCGCTGTGCAGCCCCTATACCCGCTTCGTCACCGGCCAGACGATCGGGGTCAATGGCGGGAACTACACCGCACTGTGAGGCCCTATCCCTTCACCGGATAGGACGTTCCATCCCGGTGCCTGTACCGGGCCTCGCCCGGCTCGGCGACCATGTCGATGTCGGAGTAGACGCAGCGATCCCGCGGGTCGGAATTGCCGATCTCCAGCACTTTGGCCGGCCGGCCGGACTTGTTGACCAGGCAGTGGCCGTCGGGGTCGCCGCGCCGGAAGGCGGCGCAGTCGCCGGCGCGCAGGGTTTCTTCGCCGGCGTCGGTCACCAGCGTCAGCTCGCCCTCCAAAATCCAGACGAACTCGTCGTCATGGCTGTGCCAGTGGCGCTGGCTGGACCAGGCGCCGGGCGCGATGACGGTGAGGTTGACGCCGAATGCCGTCAGGCCGGCATGGCGCGCCAGGCGCTGCGAGCTTTGCGCGTTGCAGGGCAGATCGAACGGCGCGGGATAGGTGCTGCCGGTCTGTGTCGGCACCGCGGAAATGTCGAGTTTCTTCATGGGGCGATAATAAGGGATCGGGCATGGCATTCCCAGCCGGCATCACCCCACGCTTACCCTCTATAAAGCTCCCTGAGCCGCATCTTGTTGACCTTGCCGCTCGGCAGGGTCGGGAAGTCGTCCACGAAGGCGACGTGCCGGGGCTTCTTGTAGCCGGCGATGCGGCCGGCGCAGTGGCGGACGATGTCCTCGGCCGTGACGGTATCCCCGGGCCGGGCGATGACGATCGCCATCACCGCCTCGCCCCATTTGGCGTCGGGCACGCCGATCACGGCGACGCCGGCGACCGAAGGGTGCTCGGCGATGGCGCGCTCGACCTCCTGCGAATAGATGTTCTCGCCGCCGGAGATGATCATGTCCTTCTTGCGGTCGACCAGGAAGATGCGGCCGGCCGCGTCGGCATAGCCGATATCGCCGGTGCGCAGCCAGCCGTCGCGGAAGCTTTCGATCGTCGCCGCCGAGTTGTTCCAATAGCCGCTCGCCATCGCGGCCGAGCGCAGCCACAGCTCGCCGGGCGTGCCCAAGGCGCAGTCGTTCCCATGATCGTCGACGATGCGGATTTCGGCGTTGGTATAAGGCTGGCCGATCGATCCCAGCAGCGCCGACTGCGGCCCGTCGGGCTCATGCATATGCTTGGGCAGCGCAGTGCCGCTGCCCTCGGTCATGCCCCAGCTATTGACGAAGACCGGGCCCAGCTTCGTGAGCGCCCGGCGCAGCACCGGCGCCGGCATCGGCGCGGCGGCATAGAGGATGGTCTCGATGCTCGACAAGTCGAAGCTGTCGAACTCCGGCAGCTCTACCAGCGCCTCGACCATCAGCGGCACGAGATGGAGGTGAGAGATGCGCTGGTCCTGGACCGCGCGCAGCAGATCGGCGGCATCGAACTTGCGATGGATATGGATCTCGCCGCCGCGCCACAGCTGGCCCAGCATGCTTGACTGGGCGCCGGCATGGAAGAACGGCATCACCTCCAGCAGCCGGCCGCGCGGGCGCATGTCCATGACCGCGCTCATCGTTTCGGCGAGCGAGAGCTCGCAGGCATGGCTGCGCATCACGCCCTTGGGCCGGCCGGTGGTGCCGCTGGTATAGATGATATGGGCGATGTCGCCAGGCTTGGCCGCGATCGGCGGGCCGTCGGCCGATCCTTCGGCCAGGAACGTTTCGTACGGCTGCGCCCAGGGCGGCGCATCGCCGATGGCAACATAGGTGTCGATGGTGAGTTCGGCGCGCAGGCCCGCGACCATGTCAGCATATTGCGCCTCGAAGATCAGCACGCGTGGCTGCGTGTCGGTCAGCACAAAGCGGATTTCCGGCGGCGCCAGGCGGAAATTCACCGTCGACAGGATGAAGCCGGCGAGCCAGGCGGCGCTGAAGGTCTCGACATATTCGCTGCAGTTCATCGCCAGGATTGCGACCCGGTCCTGCCGCCGGCATCCGGCGCTATGGAGCGCCGAGGCCAGTTTCCTGGCCCGCTCCAGATGCTGCCGGTTGGTCTGTTCCCGGCCGCCCTCGACCAGGAACCGGTCGTCGGGGAACAGTCGCGCATTGCGCGCGACCAGCTGCGCCAGAGTCTTCATGGCACTGCCGCGAAGCGGGCGAGATGGCTGTCGGTCGTGCCGAACAGGCCGCGCACCAGGGTCAGCCGCTTGAAGTAGTGGCCGACGCTGTATTCCTCGGTCACGCCGATAGCACCATGCAGCTGGACCGCCTGCCCGCCGACGAAATAGCCGGCCTCGCCGATCTGCGCCTTGGCGGCCGAAACGCCCTTGCGGCGCGTCGCAGGATCGGTCTCGGCCAGCGCGGCGACGCCGCGATAGAGCATGGAACGCGCCAGCTCGGTCTCGATCAGCATGTCCGCCATGCGGTGCTGCAGCGCTTGGAAGTTGTTGATGGTCTGGCCGAACTGCCTGCGGGTCTTGAGATAATCCCGCGTCAGCCACAGGGCGGCATCCATCGCGCCGACCGCCTCGGCGCAGAGGCCGATGACCCCGTGGTCGATGGCGAGCTCGATGGCGGCCAGCGCGGTGCCCTCTTCGCCTATCAACGCGTCGGGGCCGAGTTCGACATCGTCCAGCAAGATATCCGAAACCCGCCGTCCGTCGACGGCATGGTAATCGTGGCGGGTCACGCCGGGGCCGGCGGGGTCTACAGTGAACAGGCTGATGCCGGCTGAAATCCCGTCCCTCTCTCCGCTGGGGCTACTGGCTTCACACATCTCCAATGCTTTTAAATCGCCTCCCCCCTTGAGGGGGAGGTCGACGGCGCTTTGGCCGTCGGGTGGGGGGTGATGGTTCCGCCTTCGCCCCGTCCGGTTAGATTCTCCCTGCGGCGGCAGTACCCCCCACCCGCCGACGCTGTGCGTCGTCGACCTCCCCCTCAGGGGGGGAGGCGCTTCTAAAGGAATGGCGCGAGATGTGTGAGTGTCATAGCCGCTGGGGCGAGGGGTCTCTGCGCGTGCCGAGACCAGCAGAAGGTCCGCGCTCGGTCCGCCGAGCACGAAATTCTTGCGGCCGTTCAGGCGATAGCCGGTCCCGCGCCGTTCCGCCGTGGTTTCCGCCGGACCGTCATGGGCCAGCGCCACCAGCCGTTCGCCGGCGATGATGGGCTCGAGCAGCGCCTCGCGCTGGCCGGGCGGCGCCAGCGCGGCGATCGCCTGGGCCGCCAGCACGGCGCAGGACAGGAACGGTTCCAGCACCAGGGCGCGGCCCATCTGCTCCAGAATGATCATGGTCTCGACCGGGCCGCCGCCGTAACCGCCGGCCTCCTCGGCCAGGCCCGCGCCGAGCCAGCCCAGTTCGGCGAAGGTTGCCCAATGGGCCCGGGCGAAGCCCTCGGGACGGCCGAGCAACTGGCGGCGCTGCTCGAACCCGTATTCGCGCTCGCAAAAGCGGCGGACGCTGTCCTGCAGGGCCTGCTGTTCCTGGGTTAGGGAAAAGTCCATGCCTTACAGCCCCAGCACGGATTTGGCGATGATGGTGCGCTGGATCTCGTTGGTCCCGCCATAGATCGTCGTCGCCCGGCGGAACATCGATTTCGACAGCACCCCGGCGGCAATGTCCGGCGCCGGCGGGACGGGCGCCAGAACATCCATATTGTCCTGCCCCTCGATATCGGGATAGACCGCCAGCCCGTGATCGCCCAGCGCCTCGACCGCAAGGTCGGCGACGCGCTGGCGCAGCTCGGCCCCGCGGATCTTCAGCACCGACGCCACCGAGTTCAGCGCCAGATCGCCCGCATCCATGTGCAGCACCCGCAGCACGGCATATTCGAGCGCCATCAGCTCGATCTCGAGCCGCGCCATCTTGGCGTCGAACAGCGGGCCGTGGTCCGCGCCGCCGGCCGCGATCTCCTTCAAGAGGTCCAGGTCATGCCGCGTATGCGCCGTTTCCGCGCTCATCGCCCGCTCGTTGGTCAGCAGGAACTTGGCATAGGACCAGCCCATGTTCTCCTCGCCGACCAGGTTCTCCGCCGGCACGCGGACATCGTCGAGGAAGATCTCGTTGACGCTGTGCCCCTCGTTGATCGTGTAGATCGGTCGCACGGTCAGGCCCGGCGACTTCATGTCGATCAGCAGGAACGAGATGCCGGCCTGCGGCCGCGCCTCCGGGTCGGTGCGGACCAGGGCGAACATCATGTCGGCCTTGTGCGCCTCGCTGGTCCAGGTCTTCTGGCCGTTCACCACATAAGTGTCGCCGTCGCGCACCGCCCGGGTCTTCAGCGACGCCAGGTCCGACCCAGCATTGGGCTCGGAAAAGCCCTGACACCAGAATTCGTCGGCATTGCGGATCGCCGGCAGATAGCGCGCCTTCTGCTTTTCATTGGCGAAGCTGTAGAGCACCGGCCCCACCAGGTCGAAGGCGGACTGATCCGGCACCGGGCATCCCGCCGCATGGTACTCGATCTGGAACAGATAGCGGCGCAGCGGCGACCAGCCGGTGCCGCCATATTCGGCCGGCCAGGCCGGGGCGGCCCAACCCTTTTCGTTCAGGATGCGGGTCCAACGCTGCACGTCGTCGCGCCTGGGGTGATAGCCCTGGCGGCCGCGGCGGGCGATGTCGGCCGGCAGGTGCGCGCGGATGAAGGTGCGAACCTCTTCCTGGAAAGCCTGGTCGGCGGGGTCGAGCGTGAAGTCCATGACGATCTTATAGCGCCGTTCTTTGGGCGCGAGAGTGGGCTCGCCCGGCCCCGCCGGTCAAATCGCAATGGCGATCAACGGCCCCGGCCCGCCGCCTCGTATTGACCCGCCGCGTCCCGCTCCGTAGCCCTGATCCGGTATTTTCCGATCGCCCGCCCCTGGAGGCTGCTTCATGACCTCAGTCGATTACGCTGTCGACGGCGATATCGCCGTTCTGACCGTCAACCATCCGCCCGTGAATGCGCTGAGCCACGCCGTGCGCTCCGGCCTGATGGATTGCATCGCGCGGGCGCTGGCGGACCCGGCGGTCGTCGCGCTGGTGATCCAGGGCGGCGGGACCACCTTCATCGCCGGCGCCGACATCACCGAGTTCGGCACCCCCAAATCGAAGGCGCCGCCGCGCCTGCAGGATATCCAGCGCGCGCTGGAGGGCAGCGCCAAGCCGGCGGTCGCCGCCATCCACGGCACTGCCCTTGGCGGCGGGCTGGAGATCGCGCTCGCCTGTCACGCCCGGGTCGCGGTGCCTGCCGCCAAGGTCGGCCTGCCGGAGGTCAAGCTCGGCCTGCTGCCGGGCGCCGGCGGTACGATCCGGCTGCCCCGGCTGGTCGGGCCGGAAATCGCGCTCGACCTCATCACCTCCGGCGACCATATCCCGGCCGCCCGCGCCGAGGCGCTGGGCATCGTCGATGCCATCGTCCCCGAACTTGGCGACGCCGTCGCCTATGCGCGGCAACTGGCCGCCCAGGGCCTGCCCCAGCCGGTGATGGCGCGCGAGGACAAGGTGCGCGGCGTCGATCCGGCGCTGTTCGACGCCTATCGCGCCAAGATCGCCAAGAAGGCGCGCGGCCAGATCGCCCCCTACAAGATCATCGATTGCGTCGAGGCGGCCTGCACCAAATCCGGCCCCGATGCGCTCGTCTTCGAGCAGGCGGCATTCCCGGAGCTGCTGGCCGGCGACCAGCGCAAGGCGCTGGTGCATTACTTCTTCGCCGAGCGCGAGGCGCGCAAGATTCCGGGCGTGCCGGCCGATGTGAAGCCGCTGCCGATCCGCCGCGCCGCGGTGATCGGCGCCGGCACGATGGGCGGCGGCATCGCCATGGTGTTCGCCAATGCCGGCATCCCGGTGAAGATCCTGGACGTCAGCGCCGAGGCGCTGGCCAAGGGCCGGGGCGTGATCGAGAAGAACTATGCCACCTCGGTCTCGCGCGGCTCGACCACCCAGGCGCAGATGGATGAGAGGCTGTCCCGCATCGAAGGCACCGGCGATTACGACGCGCTGAGCGATATCGACCTGGTGGTCGAGGCGGTGTTCGAGGATATGGACCTCAAGAAGAAGATCTATGGCCGGCTGGACGCGGTGACGCCGGCCCATGCGATCCTGGGCTCCAACACCTCGTCGCTCGACATCGACCAGATCGCGGCCGCGACGTCGCGGCCGGAGAAGGTGATCGGCACGCATTTCTTCAGCCCGGCCAATGTGATGAAGCTGATGGAGAATGTGCGCGGCGCGAAAAGCTCGCCCGAGACGATCGCGACCGTCATGGCGCTGGGCCGCCAGATCCGCAAGGTGCCGGTGCTGGCCGGCAATTGCGACGGCTTCATCGGCAACCGCATGCTGCAATACTACACCGGCGAGGCCGAGTTCATGCTGGAGGAGGGCGCGACGCCCGAGCAGGTGGACCGCGTCGCCGAGGGCTTCGGCCTGGCTATGGGACCGATGGCGATGCGCGACCTGTCGGGCATGGATGTCGGCTACCTGGTCCGCAAGGAGCGCCGCAAGAACAAGCCGGACGACCATATGTCGCCGATCCTGGAGCGGCTGGTCGAGGCCGGGCGCATCGGCCAGAAGGTGGGCAAGGGCTATTACCGCTATGAAGGCCGCACCCGCATCGCCGATCCCGAGGCGATGCGGATCATCGAGGGCGTATCGCGCGAGCTGGGCATCAAGCGCCGCGAATTCTCCGACGACGAGGTGCGCGACCGCCTGTTCCACCCGCTGGTGAACGAGGGCGCCAAGGAGCTCGAGGAGGGCATTGCGCTCAGAGCGGGCGACATCGACGTCGTTTGGGTCAACGGCTACGGCTTCCCGGCCCATCGCGGCGGCCCGATGTTCTGGGGCGAGATGGTCGGCCTCGACCGGGTCTACGAGACCGCCCGGATGCTGGGCGAAAAGCACGGCCCCCGCTGGCTTCCCGGCCCGCTGCTGGAACGGCTGGCGAAGAGCGGCAAGGGGTGGGACAGTTTGCGGGAGGGGTGATCCCGGATTTCATGACCTCGCCCCAGGGGGGAGAGGTCGGAACGCTTGGCGTTCCGGGTGAGGGGGCGGCGAGCGAAGCGAGCCTTCTTAACGGCTCCCGCCTAACGGTGGCACCCCCCCTCACCCGCCGACTTCGTCGTCGACCTCTCCCCGCTGGGGCGAGGTCATTTCTACCGTTACGCCGCCCCGATCGCAGCCTGCACCATGTTCCAGTAATCTCCGCCGTCGCGCGGGCCACGGAGGTTAGAGTCATCCCGGATCGCGGCCCACTGGGCGGCCACCGCCTCCGGCGTGTATTCGCCGAGGACGACCCCGTCATTCACCGCCACCACCGTTCGGCTGATCCAGCCGCAGCCGGCGTTGAAGATCTCGCCGGTCGCGGGGCAGCTTTCATGCGTCAGCGCCACCGCCAGGGGGGAGACGCGGGCGGTGGACATGGGGTCTTGCGTTGGGTCGGTGTCGCCGGTGGCGGCGGCGGGCATGCCGGCGGTGGCGGTGAGGCGGGTGGCGGCGGTGGGGGCCAGCGCGTTGATCTTGATGCCGGGCTTCACGCCTTCGATGGCGACGGCGCGCATCAGGCCGACGATGCCCATCTTGGCCGCGCCGTAATTGGCCTGGCCGAAGCTGCCGAACAAGCCGGAGGGCGAGGTGGTGACCACGATGTTGCCGCCGCCATTCTCCCGCATCCAGTTGAAGGCGGGCTGGATGGTGAAGATCGTGCCGCGCAGATGCACGTCGAGGATGATGTCGAGCTCGGCCAGGCTCATCTTGGCGAAGCTGCGGTCGCGCAGGATGCCGGCATTGGCGATCACCGCGTCGATCCGGCCATAGGTGTCCAGCGCGGTCTGGGTGATCGACCGGCCACCCTCCTCGGTCGCGACCGAGGCGAAGTTTGGCACCGCATCGCCGCCGAAGGCGCGGATTTCGTCGACCACCTGCTGGGCCGCCGCGGCATCGCTGCCCTGGCCGTCCACCGCGCCGCCAAGGTCGTTGACCACGACCTTGCCGCCGCGCCGGGCGATCTCAAGCGCATAGGTGCGGCCGAGCCCGTTGCCCGCGCCGGTGATCGCGACGACCTTGCCGTCGAACCGCAGTTCGTTGCTCATGTCTCGGTCTTCCTGTCTTAAGTCTGCTTGAATTTAGGCCGCCGCTTTTCGATCGCGGCGGCGCGTTTCTCGGCGGCGTCGTCGGTCGCCTGGCTGGCGAGCACGGCGCGGGTCTCGAGCTCGATCGCCGCCTCCAGGCTGCCGATCGACTGGTTGAACCAGAGCGACTGCTTGGTCAGCCAGATGCCGACCGGGCTGTTGACCGCGACGGCGTCGGCCAGCTTCAGCGCCTCGTCCATCAGGCTGTCGTCGGGCACGGCACGCAGCACCAGGCCGATGCGTTCGGCCTCGTCGGCGAGCACCGGGCGGGCAGTCAGCAGCAGCTCGGCGGCGCGCTGTGTGCCGACCGCGCGCGGCAGCAGATAGCTCATGCCGAGCTCGGTCCCGGTCGCGGCATTGTGGATCACATTGACGAACTTGGCCGACCGCGCGGCGATGCAGAGGTCGGAGGCGAGCGCCAGCGAATAGCCGATGCCGGCGGCGGCGCCATTAACCGCGGCGATGATCGGCTGGGGTATGGACCGCATCAGCGGCGGGATGCCGCCCAGCACGTCCATCGTGTATTTGCCCGCCTGGATGCGGCCGAGGCCGGGGACGACCCATGATGGCTTGCCGCCGTTCCGCGTGTCGTGGCCCGAGCAGAAACCCTTGCCGGCGCCGGTCAGGATGATCACGCGGACGGCCGGGTCGTGGCGCAGCCCCTCCAGGGCGGCGATGAACGCCTCATACATCGCGAAGGTGAAGGCGTTGAGCGCCTCGGGCCGGTTCAGCGTGATGCGCTTGACGCCTTCGGCGGGCGCGTCGATCAGGATGGTGGTTTCTTCGGTCATCCCTTTCCCCTTTCAGCCGCGGGGCAGGCCGAGCGTGCGCTCGGCGATCACGGTCTTGATGATCTCGTTGGCGCCGCCGGCGATGGTCCAGGCATAGCTCCACAGGAAGTCGAACATCCGGTTGCCGGTCTGATGGCCGCCGCCCTTCAGCACCGGCTCCAGCCGCTGCGCCGACAGGCCCTCGATGCGCAGGCGCAGGTCGGTATAGCGGCGCAGCAGCTCGGAGAACTGGATCTTGACCAAAGGCGGGGTCGATGAGCCGCCCATCTCCGGATTGGCCTCGATCTCCTCCAGCATGCGGCGGATCAGCAGGCGCAGGCCGGTCATCTCGGCATAGGCGCGCATATAGTCGCGTCGGAACTGGTCGTCGGCGAACCAGTTCCCGCGGCCTTCGCGCACCGCCGCCAGATCGCTCTCCAGCGCCCGGGCCATGCGTTCGGAATGCTCGAAGATGATCAGCCCGCGCTCGGCCGAGAGGGTCGACTGGGCGATCAGCCAGCCCTGGTTCTCCGCGCCGATCAGGTTCTCGGCGGGGATCTCCACATCGTCCAGGAAGATCTCGCAGAACTCGGCCTGGCCGGTGGCCTGGCGGATCGGGCGCACGGTCACGCCGGGGGATTTCATGTCGAGGATGAAATAGGAGATGCCGGCATGCTTCTTGGGTGCGTTCGGGTCGGTGCGGGCCAGCAGCAGGCAGTAATCGGCGAACATGCCGCCGGACGACCAGACTTTCTGGCCGTTGACGACATAGACGTCGCCGCGCCGCTCGGCGCGGGTGCGCAGGGATGCGAGGTCGGACCCGGCGTTGGGCTCGGAGAAGCCCTGGCACCAGACCTCGCCGCGCTCTTTCACGCCGCTGAGGTAGCGGTCGCGCTGGGCCGGCAATCCGGCGGCGAACAAGGTGGCGGGCAGGTGATAGAGCGAGATGACGAACAGGTCCGGGTTGGGGCCGTCGATCCGCGCGATCTCCTCGAAGATGATGCGCTGATGCCGGAGCGACAGGTCGGCGCCGCCCCACTCGCGCGGCCAGTGCGGGGTTGCCAGGCCCACAGCCTGCATCTCGCTGAACCACCAGCGCTGGAAGGCGGCATAGTCCTCTTCCGTCGCGCCGGCCATGCGCGTGCGCCAGTCGGCCGGAAGTGTGGCGGCGAGCCAGGCCCTGAGTTCGGCGCGGAAGGCGTCGAGATCGTCCGTGCAGCCCAGCGGGTCGAAGCTTTTCATATGTCCCATCATGCCGCCAGCAGAAGCCGCGCCGCCCGGTCTGCGTGGGCGGCGGAGGTGCCGAACAGCGCCTGGTTCAGCTTGGCGCGCTTCAGATACAGGTGGCACGGATGCTCCCAGGTGAAGCCGATCCCGCCATGCAGCTGGACCGCGTCGGTGGCGACGGCGGCATAGACGTCGCAGGCATAGAATTTCGCCATCGCGGCATAGAGCGCGGCGTCCGGCGCCCCGGCCGCGCGCTTGGCCACCGCCTCGCGCACCACGGCGCCGCTCGCTTCGAGCGCAACCTTATGATCGGCGCAGCGATGCTTCAGCGCCTGGAAGGAGCCGATGGGCTTGCCGAACTGCTCGCGGATTTTCAGATAGGCGACGGTCTGCTCGAAGATCGCGGCCGCGCCGCCCATCGCGTCGCAGGCCAGCGCCAGGGCGGCATGGCCGAGCAGCGCATCGGCCAGCGGCCGG
>CAZNNJ010000067.1:0-13431 GCA_964574305.1 uncultured Rhodospirillales bacterium
CAGTTTATGTCGGCAGCGATACCTTCCTGTCGACGCTGATCTTCACACCCGCGCAGCTCCAGGCGATCGACAACAATCTGGCGGGCGATTACGCCCTCGCCCGGGACATCGACCTCAGCGGCTTCGGCTTCACTCCCATCGCCAAGGCGTCGGTGTTCACCGGCACGTTCAACGGGCTCGGCCACGTCATCACCAACGTGTCGATCTCCTCCGGCGTCGGCGAGGTCGGACTGTTCTCAACCTCAAGCGGCACGATCGAAAATGTCGGACTGGTGGGCGGCACGGTCTTCACCACGGCGACGAACCCCATCGTGGGCGCGCTGGTGGGGGAGAACAGTGGAACAGTGCTGAACGCCTATTCGACCGCCACGGTTCAGGGATCGTTCAGCGGCCCGAACATCATCGGCGGGCTCGTCGGCCAGAACGACGTCACCGGAACGATCCAGGGTTCCCATGCGGCGGGCGACATCAGCGACCATCCCAGCATCATCTCTTCGATCGGGGGATTGGTCGGCCAGAATGCGGGGACGATCACCGGCGACTACGCCGGCGGGACGGTCTCCGCCGGAGACAGCTCCAGCGTCGGCGGGCTGGTCGGGACGAGCAGTGGATCGGTCACGCAGTCCTATGCGACCGCGACGCTCACCGCGGGCAGCGCAGCCGAGGTCGGCGGCCTGGTCGGGACGCTCGCCGGCGCCGGCACGATCTCCAATGCGTATGCGGGCGGCACCGTCACCGCCAGCGGGAATATTGGCGGTCTGGTTGGGGCGGACGACAGCACCAGCGCGATCACCGACGTCTATGCAGTCGGCGCGGTGACGGATACCGGCGGCGGCACCTTCGCCGGCGGCCTGATCGGCCGCAATAACAATGCGGGCACGGCGATCATCCGCGGCTATGCGACCGGAAAGATCACGCAGGGCGGCGGAAGCAGCTTTGCCGGCGGGCTGATCGGCGACGACGAATCCGGCGGTACCGTCATGGACGGATATTGGAACGAGGATCGGACGGGAATGACGTTCGTGGCCGGGAAGACGATCGTGCCCGGGGTCAGGACCCTCGCCGGCACCACCGGCCTGTCCGGTTCGGCGCCGTTCACGGCGTCGTCCTATGCCGGCTTCACCTTCACCACCACGCCGGGCGCCACCGGCAATGCCTGGGTCCTGGTCGGCGACGACGGCGGGCTCAACAGTTCCGGCGGCACGATGCCGATGCTGGCATTCGAATATTCGACTACGATCGTCAATGTCCATCAGCTCCAGTTGATGGCGATGGATCAGACCGAGCACTACACGCTCGCACTCAGTATCGACGCCTCGGCAACCAAGGCGACGGCGACGGTCGGATCTGACGTCTGGGGCACCACCGGCTTCGTTCCGATCGCGACCCTGACCGGCAGCTTCACCGGCGCCGGCAGCGGCGGCGGCGCCAACACGATCTCCAACCTGACGATCAACGATTCGGTCCAGTCCGCCGGCGGGCTTTTCGGCAGGGTGATGTCGGGCGCCACGATCGACAATGTCGGGCTCATCAACGTTTCGGTGACCGACACATTTTCGGTGGCCGGCGTTGGCGGCCTGGCCGGCTTCAATTCCGGAACCATCTCAAACACCTATGTGGTGGGTGGCACGATCAACAACGGCGTCAGCGGGTTCGATGGCGGGCTGGTCGGATCGAATAGCGGGTCGATCAGCACATCATTCACCGCGGCATCGATCGTGAATTGCAGCGGCTGCGACGCGAGCGCCTTCGTCGGCAAGAACAGCGGCAGCATCACCGATGCCTACACGATCGGTTCCGGCCTGGTCGGCCTGAACCAGGGGTCTGTGACCAACGCCTATGCGCTGGGCCCCACCGCCCCGTTCAACGGCCTGGTCATCGACAATGTCGGCGGCACGATCACCAACGGCTATTACGATGCCGGGACCACGGGCTTTCAGCATCTGGGGCTCCAGAGCGACGGCTCCATCGGCGTGACAACCGCAACCTTGCAGGGCGCGCTGCCGGCGGGATTCTCCTCCTCGATCTGGGGCATCATCCCCGGCCAAAGCTATCCGTACCTGAAATTCCAGTTCCCCTCCGGCACGCCCCAGGTCGTCTCCGGGACGGTCTATACAGACAGCGGTGCCACCAATGCCGGGTCCGGCGTCACCGTCACCGCCAATACCAACGGCGCGGTCTTGAGCTCGGTTTACGGCACGGTCACGACCTTCGCGAACGGATATTACTACTCCCTTCTGTCGCCCGGCACGATCGCCGCGGGTGGCAACGTGCTGGCCTACGCGACTTACGGCAGCGGCGGCTCGATCCATGGCGCGGCATTCGCCGATGGGGTCACCAACGTCGCCACCGGTCTGTCTATCTATGCCGACACCTTGCACGAGGTTACCGAGGACAGCACGAATTCCGCGCTGCAGGGGAACCTGGCAACGGCGGAAACCGGCTTCGGACTGGCGGCGGCGCTCGTGGGTGGCCTCGGCAACCGCCGGATCGACGACACGGGCGCTTTCGCGATCGATTCGGCCATCAACACGGGCACTCTCACGCTGAATGCCGGCGGGGCGATCAGCCAGACCGCCGCGATCGGTGTCGTGACCCTGACCGGCAGCGCGGCTGGGAACGTATCCCTGACCGCCACCAACAACACGGTCACGAATCTGGGCGCATTCTCGACAACGACGGGCGGCGCCAACGGCGATTTCACGCTGGTGATGGACAATGCGCCTACCACCACAACGCTCAACATCGTCGGCGCCGTCAATGCCGGCACCGGCACGGTGAGCCTGACGAACATCAGCGGCGCTACCCCCTTGGTGGCCGCAATCACCGAGCAAACCGGCGGCTCGATCACCGCCGGGACGCTGACCGGCAGCGCCAGCGGCAGCGCGTTCTTCCAGCAGCCGGGCAATATGGTCACCAATCTCGGCGCGTTCACCGAGACCCATAATGCGAATTTCTCGTTCATCAATGCCAAGACCCTGAATGTTTCCGGTGTGGTCGATGCCGGCACCACGGGCTTCATCGACATCGAGACGACCGGGGCAGGCTCGAACCTGACGATCAACAATGATCTGCGCGCCCCTGGCGCCTCCGTGGCGCTGAGTTCGACGGGGACGATCACCCAGTCGGGTGGCGTCATCGACGCCAATACGTTGGGCGGCAGATCGGTCGGCGGCGCGGCGCTCGGCGGAAACAATCTGGTTCTTGTGATCGCTTCCTTCGCCAACACGACCAGCGGCGACGTCAGCATCAAGAGCCTGAACTCGGTGACGGTGAACGGCCCGATAACGACGCCCGGCAATCTGACGCTGAGCGCCGGGGACATGGATCTCGCAGGCAGCCTGACAGTGGGGAGCGGCGAGACGGTTACGCTCAACCTGTCGGGTTCGATCGCGCAGAGCGGCGGCATCATTACCGCGGGTATCCTGACGGGAAGCTCCATCGACGGGGCGACGTTCGGGCAAGGCAATAAAGTCAATCTCCTCGGGCCGTGGAGCGATACCGGCGGCGGGGTCGGCTTCAGCTTCACCGACGCGCAGGCCCTGGCCACCACCGGCACGGTGGCAAGCACCGGCCCGGTGACCCTGATAACGACGGGAGGAACGGGTTCGACCTTGACGCTCGGCGGCGATGTAACGGCGAGCAGCGCTACCGTCGTCCTGAATTCGGCAGGCGCGATCAGCCAGACCGGCGGCATCATCACCACTTTGACGCTGGAGGGCAATTCGGTCGGGGGCGCGAACCTGGGCAAGAGCAACCAGGTCACCTCATTCGAAAGTTTCACGAACACGGGGAGCGGCGATATCAGCCTTAACGACCCTAGCGTCAGCCTCGAAGTCGGGGGACTCACGACACCCGGCAATCTGACGCTGACACTCGCCGGCGCGCAGATCGACGGCAATCTGAACGCGGGCGGCACGGTCACCTTCAACTCCACAGGCGTGATCGCCGAAGCCGGCGCAAGCATCTTCGCGGGAACGCTGACCGGCTCGAGCGTCGGCGGCGCCGATTTCAGCAGCAGCAACAACGCGGTTTCAAATTTCGACGCCTTCACGAACACAGGCAGCGGCAATATCAGCTTCACGGACACGACCAGCAGGCCTTTGGTGGGGGGGATCGCAACGCCCGGCAACCTGACGCTGACCGTCGCGGGGGTGCAGATCGACGGGCTTCTGACTGCGGGCGCCAGCAAGACGGTGGCGATCAACTCGTCGGGAGCGGTTGGACAATTGGTCGCCGGCAACGCCATCACCGCCGGAACTCTGACCGGCTCCAGCGTGCTTGGGATGACGCTGTCCGTGACGGTGGCCAACTTCGGGCCGTGGACGGATGCCGGCCCCGGATCGGCCGGGATCCTTTTGACCGACAGCCGGGCGCTGACGATCACGGGGACGGTCAGCACAGCCGGCACGTCCGGCTTCGTCTCGCTGGTTACCACGGCCGGCGGCCTGACGCTGAAAGGCAATATCATTTCTGGCGACGGGGTGGATTTAACGTCGGCCGGGACGATCACCGCCACCGGGGCCAATGGCGTCACCGCATTCGTGCTGGGGGGCAGCTCAGCCGGCGACACGACCTTGCATACCAATCACATCGACGATTTGGAGGGGTTCACCGCCGGGGGGAAACTGACGGTCGGCAACCAGCAGTCATTGACGGTGGACGGCGACGTGATCGCATCGGCGGTCGACCTCAACGTCAACGGCACCGTCAGCCAGACATTCGGGGTGATCACCACAACGACCTTGACCGGTTCCTCGCGAGGGGCCGTGATCCTCGATGACGCCAACAAGATCGCGAATCTCGGCCCTGACTTCACGACGAACGGTGGCGATTTCTCCTTCGTGAACGCGCAGGCGCTGACGGTGGACAACCTCCAGGTGACCGGAGGAAATGTCTCGATCCGGACAGCGAGCGGCGGCATCGTCCTCGGCACGGTCACCGCGTCCGGTCACACGGTCACGCTGGCTTCGGCCGGGACGATCAGCGAAGCGAGCGGTACGATCACCGCCGCGACCCTGACCGGCAGCTCGGTGGGCTCGACGAGCTTGACCTCCAGCAATCAGGTCGCCGCGCTGGGGCCATTCACCGTGACTGGCGGAGATTTCGATCTCAACGATCCGACCGCCAAACTGAAGGTCACGGGCGCCGTGTCGGCGAGCGGGACGCTGACCTTGTCGTCCGACCTCACCATCGCCGCCGCGCTGACCGGCCACACGGTTTCCCTGGTGGCCACGGGCGGCATCACCGAAGCGGCGGGCGGGTCGATCACCGCAACCGACCTCGTTGCGGTGACGACTTTGGATGCCGGTGGCGCGATCCGCCTGAACCGGGCCGGCGCGAACACGGTCAGCGGGACTGTCACGCTGACCGCGCTCAACAGCGCGGGGACCGCCTTGTCCAGCGGCGCGATCGACTATCGGGGCAGCGGCGCGGCGGCCATCGGGAGCCAGGGTGGGCTTGCCAGCGGGATCGCCACCTTGGGTTCGGTCAGCGTCGTCGCCGGCGGCAACCTGACCATCGCGTCGGGTGCCACCGTCACCGGCGGCGATGTGGTGCTCGCGGCCGGCGCCGATTTCATCAATAGCGCCGGTGCGGGCGCCGTGACCGCAACCGCCGGCCGGTGGCTGATCTATTCCAGCGCGCCCGCGGGCAACACGTTCGGCGACCTGGACAGCGGCAATACCGCGATCTGGGGCGCGACTTACGCCAAGCTGCCGCCGACGAGCGTCACCGAAGGCGGCGACCGCTATATCTTCGCCCAAAGCCAGAGGCTGACCGTCACGACCACCGATGTCACCAAGACCTACGGCCAGGATGCGACCGGCGCCGTCGCCTCGGCCTACAGCATCACCGGCTTCAATGCCGGCATTGCCAATGCGTTCCTGGGCGATTCCGCCGCCAACGTCATCCTGTCCGGTACACCGGTCGTCACCTCCGCCGGGTCGGCCTTCACCGCTTCGGTGGCCGGCGGGCCGTATCGGATTAGCGCGACCGCCGGTTCGCTGACCCTGGAGAGCGGTTACAGCCTGTCCATCGTCAATACCGGAACCCTGACGGTCGATCCAAAGGTACTGACGGCCGGTCTCACCGGGACGGTGGAGAAGACCTATGACGGCACCACGGCGGCGACGCTGATCGCCGCGAACTACGATCTGACCGGCGTCGTCGCCGGCGATATAGTTTCGCTGAACGATCCGGCCTCCGGCCTGTATGCCGGCAAGAACGCCGGAACCGGGATCGCGATCACGGCGACCGGCCTGATGCTCAGCGGCGCGGATGCCGGAAACTACGTCCTGGCCAAGACCAGCGTCACCGCCGATATCGGAATCATCGATCCGAAGACCATCACTGCCGGGCTGACCGGGACGGTCACCAAGACCTATGATGGCACCACAGCCGCCACGCTGATCGGCGGCAATTACACCCTCACCGGCGTTGTTGCCGGAGATACGGTCGCGCTGAACGATCCGGCATCCGGCGTTTATGCTTCGGTCGCTCCCGGCGTAGGGATTGCGGTCACCGTGAATGGGCTGATGCTGGAGGGCACGGAGGCGGGCAACTATCGGCTGGCGAAGACGACCGTGACCGCGGACATCGGCGTCATCACGCCCGCGGTGACGGTGCCTCCGCCTCCGCCGCCGCCCGGGATACCGCCGCCCAAACCTTTCATTCCGGTCCAGCCGCCGCAGTATCAAGTTGTTGCCACCGCCGTCGATTCGGGCTCGCTGAGCGTGCCGCCAATAGAGCTGGCCGACGTGATCAAGCTGTCCGGCTGCGGGGGCGGGGATTTCGTCGCAGTGGTGCCGGCGGAGGACGGGCATGTCGGCGCCGTCGTCATCGAATCCGAGGGCAACAAGACGGTGCTGCATGCGGCCTATGCCGGCTGCTCCGGCTTCAGGCCGGTGGTCAGCACGCCGCAGGAGGTGAACACTCTGTTCGCCGCGGCGCTGGCGGCGCTTCCCACCCCGCCGGTCAGCTTCGACATCTATTGCGATAGCGGCAGCCCCAGGCTGGTGCCGAACTCCCTGGCGATGCTCGACAGGGCCTTTACGGAGATCGCACGGCGCAAGCCGGTGGATGTCGTCGTCACCGGCTTCACCGACACGGTGGGCACGCCTCACGGTAACGACCTGCTGTCGATGGCGCGGGCGCAGGAGGTGACCAAGCTTCTGCTGGCGCGCGGCCTGACACCCGGCTCCATCATGACCGTCGGGCGGGGCCAGCGCGACTTGCAGGTTCCGACAGCGGCGCAGGTGGCGGAACAGAAGAACCGGCGCGTCGAGATCACGGTCCGCTGAGATGAGACATAACAAACTGACGGTCGCGATCGGCCTTGCCGTTTCGTTCTCCCCGATCGCGGCCTACGGCCAGGCTTACGAGCGCGTGGCGCCCAAGACCCTGCCGGAAAACCCGCCACCGCCCCCGCCGACCGACACGCCGCAGGTTTCCCCGCTGCCGGCGTCCGACCAGGTGGTGCTGCCGGCGCTGAAAGGGCTGGTCTTCGTTCCCGATCCGGCGGCGCTGCGCAAAGAGGGGCTGCCGGGCACCACCGGCGTCAGCGCGCCGGGCCTGCCGCTGCTGAGCGATCCGGGCTTCACCGCCAAGGTGTCGCCCTATATCGGCAGCAAGGTAACGCTGGGCGACCTCGACAAGATCGCTGAGACCGTGACCGCCTGGTACAAGGATCACGGCCAGCCGTTCATGTCGGTGACGATCCCGCCGCAGAACATCACTGCCGGCACGGTGCAGGTGGTGGTGGTGCAATATCGCGTCGGGATGGTAAAGGCCGAGGGCAACAGCTGGTTCTCGAGCGACATTCTGGTGCGTGACAGCGGACTCGAGCCCGGCCAGATGCTGACCTTGGGCGGTGTCGAGGATGGGCTCGCGCGCCTGAACGGCAACCCGTTCCGCAGCGTCAACACCGTCTTTCAGCCCGGCCGGGATACCGGCACCAGCGACGTGGTTCTGAAAACCGAGGACCGGCTGCCGTTGCGCCTCTACGCCTCGTTCGACAATGCCGGTACCGCCAATCTCGGGCGCCCCGAATGGGGCGTCGGCATCAATTGGGGCGATGCCTTCGGGCTGGACCAGCAGGTCGGCTATCAGTTCACCCGTGCGTTCAGCGGTCGTTTCAACGCCCATTCGCTGAGCTGGAGCGTGCCGCTGCCCTGGAACGACAAGCTGATGGTCTTCGGCTCCTATGAGGAGGAACGGCCCGCCGCCGGCCGTTTCCTGGACGAGGACGGCAATAGCGGCCAGGCCGGCCTGCGCTACGTCCACCCGCTGCCGGCCCTGACCCTGGCCGATGGCATCGGCCTGAGCCACGACGTCCAGATCGGCTACGACTTCAAGACGACGAACAACAATCTGGAGTTCGGCGGCATCCAGGTCTTTGCCAGCGCGGTCGAGGTCGACCAGCTCCCGATCGTCTATGAGGCGACCGAGATCGACACATACGGCCAGACCGCGATCGAGAACCAGCTGGTGCTCAGCCCCGGCGGGATCACCGGCGGAAACACCGACGCCGCTTTCCGCGCCTCGGACCCGCATTCGGGCGCCGGCTATGTCTATGACCGGATCGGCTTCACCCGCACGACCGACCTGCCGGCCAGGTTCAGCTTCGTGTCGCGGGTGCTGGGCCAGCTCGCCAACGGCAACTTGCAATCGAGCGAGGCGCTGGGCCTCGGCGGCCCGAGCAGCGTGCGCGGCTATTACACCGACACAGCCATTGCCAGCGAAGGCGTCCTGGTCAGCGCCGAAATCCGCGGGCCGGCTGTGAGCCTCTCCAAGGTCCTGGGACAAAAGCTGCCGGTCGACGACCAGCTTCAGCTTGGCGCCTTCTGGGACTGGGGCCATGTCTCCCAGGTCGACCCGGTGCCGGACCAGATCAACAGCGCGACCCTGTCGAGCCTGGGGCTGGACCTGCATGTGACCCTGGACCGCTATGCCGATTTGAGGGTCGATGCCGGCTGGCAGCTGCGCTCAGCACCGGGCACGGACGACCATAGCGTCTTCACCGATATCGCGATCGTGGTCGGGTTCTAGCTGCCAGGATCAGACATCCCGGTCCGGCGGGCGATGCTGCTCGCAAGACAAGCTCATGGGACGGAGAATATTGAGGGGGATTCCGGCGGGATAACAATGCCGCGCGGGCGTTGAACCGCGCCTGGTTTCTTCCAGCACGCAGCCCCGAACAGGATCTCATCAAGACGCGGGCGTTACCTCCGTGATCGCCACCACGGTGTGCGAGATTCTGCATTTCTCGTTTGTATATTCAACGGTTCCGATGGAAATCGCCAGGAATTCAATAGTCATTTCTTTCGTGAAATGAGTCTATTCATAATTTATACGGCGGAAATCGGCCATTTTTCCGAATATTCCCGTTGATAATAACAGATTATAAAACCTAAATCGACCACAAAAATTTTTTTCACATCATAGAATTTTCCGCGCAGGAATATTTTCCTTGGCGAGTCGCTGATCGGAATCGGGAATTGCTAATCCCGGCAGGCCGATCACAGGACCAATCAGGAATGAAATGTGCCCCACTTGTGGGAGTTCTCTTTTCGGCCCTGCTCGGCGCAGCGCCGGCGGGCGCGGACTTTCTTCCCCCCATCCGTGAAGTTGTGGCTTTCGGAGACAGCTTGTCCGATTGCGGTGCCTTCGGCTTCGTGCCGACGACGACGCCGGCGAGGGCGTGGGATCAGCAACTCGCTCACCGGTTCGGCTACGATCTTAAGCCCAATTGGACTGGAAACCTGCCAGGCCTGACGCAGGGTGTCGTGACCAAATCATATCCGGCCGAGCTGTGTTATGCCCAAAGCGGCGCGCGCGTCGCAATTTGGACGGCCGGCAAGCCCCCGATTTCCGGGACAGCCCAGCTTGATCGATTTCGCGCCCAGCATAAGCGGTTTGCTCCCGACCAGCTCGTTACCGTCTATCTCGGCACCAACGATGTGCTAACCGCGTTCCTCGCCCTGCTTTCGGCTTCGCGCAAATCCGATGCTGTTGCTGCCAAGGCAGCCAGCGAAGCAGCCGTCAGGCAAGCAGCACGGCAAGTGGTAGTCATGGTCGATCGGATGCTCAACCTCGGTGCCGAGCGTGTCGCCGTGCTCGATCTCTATGACCTGGGCAAGAGCAGTTACGATAATCCGCTTCTTTCGGAGCTGACGAACCAGTTCAACGCCACGTTGAACGTCATGTTGCCCAGGGACCTAAGAATCATCCCCGTCGATACCCATGCCTTCTTTGCCCGGCTGGCCGCGAATCCCTCGGCCTATGGCTTTGAACATCCGATGCAGGATAATGCCTGCCGAGATTCCAGCCTGTTTGACTTGAGCTGCTTCACCATGCCGGCCCTCTGGAAATCGCCCGATGCGGACAAAACTTATATTCTCATCGGAATGGTTCACTTCACAGGGCGGACCGAGACGCTTCTGGCCAACTACGTGTTGCGGCAGGTAGATCGGCCAGGCCATCTCTCGGAATAGTCGCAGCCGACAATGCCGACCGCGGGCTCAAGCCATGCAAAAGCTTCACGCCCGCACGTTCATCCGCGGGAGCTGGGCAACTCGAAAACGGCTTAGATTAAATCCGTTCCCTTACAGCCTGGGATCGAACAGCTGGCTGCCGAGCCTGTCGTCGGCGAGGCGCTGCATGAAGCCATGGATCGCGTCATAGGCTGCCAAGAGGCCTCCGGCGCTCAGCCCATCGTCGATCGCCTTGGCGGTATCCGACAGCTCGGGCCATTTCTGGTCGGCCCAGGCGGGCAGTTCGCGCGCGCAGAAGATCAGCAGCATGAGCGAACCGAGCAGGCTGGCGAGCAGAACGCCGCGCGCGTCGGTGGAAAGCTGGCGGTCCTGAAGCGGGATGGCGTCGGTCTGAGGGGGCTTCATCGTCAGAACTGGAAATAGATGAAGGGGGAGACGCCCGGCGGGCACAGCGCCTCGACGAAGGCGACGGCCAGGCCCGCAACCGCGCCCTGGCCCCAGATCGGCAGGCGGCCCAGCGTGGCGACAATGTCCGACAGCCAGCCGCGCGGCGTGAACTGGATCATGAGGCCGAGCAGGATCAGCGCGACGGGCAGCTGGCCGGCCTGGGTGACCCCCATGCCCCAGCCGGCGGCGATGCCCTGGATGAACAGGGTGGCGGTGTCGAAATCCTCGGCGCGGAAGAAGATCCAACAGAGGCAGACGAAATGGAAGGTCAGCAACGTGAAGGCGACCCTGCCGATCATCGGCGTGCGCCAGCGTTCGCTCCAGGGCATGGTCAGACGTTCGAAGGCCAGCCCGCCGCCATGCAGCGCGCCCCAGATCACGAACTTCCACTGCGCCCCATGCCAGATGCCGCCCAGCAGCATGGTGACGATCAGGTTGCGATAGGTCTTGAGCGGCCCGCCGCGGCTGCCGCCCAGCGGCTTGTAGAGATAGTCGCGCAGCCAACTGGACAGCGAGATGTGCCAGCGGCGCCAGAATTCCTGTAAGGATTGCGACCTGTAGGGCTGGCGGAAATTGAGCGGGAAGCGGAAGCCGAGCAGCTCGGCCAGGCCGATCGCCATGTCGGTATAGCCGCTGAAATCGCAATAGATCTGGACGGCATAGCCGTAGGTCGCCAGCACCAGGTCGGCGCCGCCGTAATTGGTCGGCGCGGCGAAGACCGGGTCGACCAGGTTGGCGGCCAGATAGTCGGCCATCACCATCTTCTTGAACAGGCCGAACAGGATCAGCACCAGCGAGGCGGTGACCGGCACACGGCTGCCCGACGGCTTGGCGAGCTGCGGCAGGAAATAGGCCGCGCGGACGATCGGGCCGGAGACCAGCTGCGGGAAGAAGGACATGTAAAGCGCCATGTCCGCCGGCCGGCGGCAGACCTCGACGTCGCGGCGATAGACGTCGACGACATAGGAAATGCCGTGGAAGGTGAAGAAGGAGATGCCGATCGGCAGCACGATGTCGGCAAAGGGCAGCTCGACGCCGAAGCCCAGCGACGCCAGCCCGGCATTCACCTGGGTAGTCACGAAATCGCGGTATTTGAAGAAGCTGAGCAGCAGCAGGTGAGCCGTAACCGCCAGCCCGACCGTGAACTTGCGCCTGCGCTGGTCCTCGGTTCCGGCAATGACCAGCCCAGCGAAATAGCTGACCGCAGTGCTGCAGGCCAGCAGGAAGCAGAAGCGCCAGTTCCATTGCGCATAGAAGACGAAGCTGGCGACCGTCAGCATCAGCTTCTTCGCCCTGAAATGCTTGTCCAGGGCGGCCGAGAGCGCGGCGACGACGAGAAAGAACCCCAGAAAAGCAAGGGTTGGGAACAGCATTAGGTCAGTGAGGTCCGGCTTTGTTATGGGCGGCTTCAACCGCCTTGTAGCGATCGTAGGCCTTCATCAGGTCGGCGAACAGATGCTCGGCTGAGAGCTGATAGCCGGCGATGGTCTGGTGGACATGGTCGCGTTGCGACAGAGGGTTGGCGGCCGCGGCCCAGCGGCTGGCGGAGCAGGGGCCGCCCATCGCGGCGTCCCAGTCCCAGAAATACCAGCCCTGTGCCTCGGCGGCGTGCTGTTCGTCGGCGCGGATCGCGGCAAGCTCGGGCGGCGGCGCCCAGACGACACGCGGCGCGCGCGCCTTCTTTCCGGGCTTGGCAGGTGTTGCGGGTTGCGCAGTCGTGGCCAGCGCGGCGCCCTGGAGCGGGCGGGCGGTGCAGTCGCCGCCGACGCCCGCCGGGCGGCGATAACGCCGGTTCACGTCGGGCGGGCCGATGATGACGATGGCGGCGTCGGGCGCGGCCTTGGCCAGCATGTTGACGTCGGCGATGAAATCGCCGTGGAAGGTAGCGATGTCGTTCGGGTTGCCGAACGCCTCGTTGGTGCCGAAGGCGATCAGGATCAGCGCCGGGTCGAGATGCTGCATCTCGGACTGGACGATGGAGGCGTCCCAGCGCTCGATCAGCTTGGCGGTGGCGCCGATGGTGCCGAGATTGCTGTAAAGGATGCCCGGGCTCTGCCGCTGGATGCCCCAGGAGAGCAGCGTCAGGTTCGATCCGTCCGGCGTGTCGAGTTTCAGCGTATGGCTGCCCTTGGGCACGTCGAACTCGATCCAGTCGCCCGCCGGCGAATCGCCGGGGAGGTCGAAATTGCGCGGCGGGGCGTTGTCGACCGTCAGCGTGAACTGCCCGCCGCCCAGCACCTCGACCGTGCCGCGGTCGAACCCCTGATCTTCGATCGAGCTCATCTGCATCGACTGAGCCGGGCCGCTCGCCTTCTGGGTCACGCCGGCGAGGCCGAATTTCTCGGTGGAGTTCGGGTCCATCGAGCGCTGCCGCTGCCAGCCTTTGGTTTCGGTCACGTCGAACAGGTCGGGCCGGTAATATTTGTCAGGGAAACCCGGGGGCGAGAAGCCGCGGCCTGAGCCGCCGAACCGGTACGTAAACAGCTTTCGG
>CAZNNJ010000068.1:0-13246 GCA_964574305.1 uncultured Rhodospirillales bacterium
ATTGCCTTCATTCCCCCAAAGTCAGGGCGCTCGTGAGACACACGGCCGCCCCCGAGCCCCCGCTAGGGCTTCTCCTCGAAGCTGATGAGGAGCATCAGCTCCTTGAAGTCGGTCACGTCGCCGCCGCCGGCGCCGTTGAAGAGGACTTTCGCCTCGTCGACCTGGCCGTGGAAGAGGCCGATCGCGTCGGTGTCCTCCGGCGTCACCATGTCGCGGCCGAGGATGTTGACCTGCTCGAGGAGCAGCACCCCCTGCACGCGACTCCCGATGCCGGGATCGTCGGCCGAGCCGAGCGTGGTGTACTTGCCCTTCTTCGCCCCCGTCTCGATCCTCACCAGGGCCAGGCCCGCGCGGAGCTTCGTCGTGGCGCCGGGACTCACGGTGTTGAGATCGTCCCGCGTGGCGGAGTCGATCGTGATCCCCCGGGTCATCCGGTGGCTGGGGTCCTTGAGAAAGACGTTCTGCTGCTGAAAGATCGTCGTATCGATGCCGGGCAGCCGGCTACGGCCGCCGGGGTTCATGGGGCCGACCATCGTTGTGGTCCTCCTACTTTTTCCGTCGTTGGTCGATCGAGCGCCCGGGGACCTCCCCCGCGCGCGTTGGGGTCGCTACTTCGCGGCCGTGGCCCGCTTCTCCTTGAAGCTCTTCGAGGAGCGGCTGTTCCGGGCCGCGATCTCCTTGCCCTTGGCCTCGAGCGCCTCGGGGTCCTTCTTCTCGTTCTCGCCGTAGATCTTCCCGACCTGGGAGAGCGCCTCGGCGGGCGAAAGGACGCGGAGCTGGCCCGGGAGCGTCCTCCGCGTGAGCGAGGAGAGGAACTCCGTCAGGATCTTGGGCAGATCCTCGACCGTGCTCACGATCCCCTTGCCGGCGGCTGAGAGGGGTAGGGGCTCCAGGCGGATATCCACGCTGCGCGGGCATTTGTAGTGGGCGATGCGGTCGCGGCAGTGGGCGATAATGGCCTTGGCGTCGGCCGACTGGCCGGGGTGCAGGATGACGATGGCGTGGACGGTTTCGATCCATTCCTCGTGCGGGATGCCGATCACGGCGCAGGACTGCACCGCCGGGTGCTGGGCGATGACGTTCTCGACCTCGGCCGGATAGATGTTCTCGCCGCCCGAGATGATCATGTCCTTCACCCGGTCGACGACATAGACGAAGCCGTCCTCGTCCATGAAGCCGCCGTCACCGGTATGCATCCAGCCGTTCTTCAGCGCCTTCGCGGTCTCCTCCGGCCAGTTCCAATAGCCCATCATAAGGTTGGGCCCGCGCATCAGGATCTGGCCCACGGTGCGACGCGGCACCGGATTGTCGTCCTCGTCGACGATCTCGATCTCGACGCCGGGGATCGAGCGGCCTGCCGCCTTGTGGCGGCCCTTGGCGCGGTTCTCGCCCAGCAGGTTCTCATGGCGCAGGCAGGCGGCCAGCGGCGACAGTTCGGTCATGCCGTAGCACTGGGTGAACCTGGTATGGGGTAGGGCGACGAGCGCCTTGTTCAGCAGCGATTCGGTGATCGGCGAGGCGCCGTAGAGGCACTGGGTGAAGGACGAGGTGTCGTATTCGGCGAATTTCGGATGTTCGATCAGCCGCTGGACCATGGTCGGCACCAGCAGGCTCTCGGTCACGCCTTCATTCTGGATCGCCTTCAGGCAGTCCTCGGCGTCGAAACCGGGCATCAGCACCGTGGTCGCACCGCTGGCCATGCAGGAGACAAAGGGCCAGATGCCGCCGGTATGGAACATCGGCATCGCGGTCATATAGATCGCGTTCTCGCCGAACAGCCCGTCCGCCATGCTGGAAAGGGCGCAGGCGACCGAGTTGGCGTGGGAGAGCATCACGCCCTTGGAGCGGCCGGTGGTGCCGCCGGTATAGTTGATGGTGAACAGGTCCTGGCCCGTGCGGCCGATATCCTCGGCCGGTTCCGAGGTCGCGATCAGCTGCTCATAGCCGACCATGCCGTCCGGGCAGGCGCCCTCGCCGGCATAGATCGTGGTGATCCCCAGTTCCGCCGCCAACTCCAGACCGATCTTCAGATTGCCGTCGTCGAGCAGCAGCAGCTTCGGCGCGGATTCGCGGACCGCGTCGCGCAGCTCGTTGATGCTCCAGCGGAAATTCAGCCCGACGATGACGCCGCCGATCCACGGCGTGGCGATCAGTGTCTCGGAATAGCGGTCGTTATTGTCCATGATCGCGGCGACGCGGTCATCGGGCGTAATGCCCAACGCGACGAAGCCGCCGGCCAGCCGTTTCACCCGCTCATGGAACTCGGCCCAGCTCTGGCGGCGGTTGCGGAAGATCAGAGCGGTATGGTTGGCGCGGGTCTGGACCGCGCGGCGCAGCAGATACGAAATACCCATCGAACCCGTTAACTCCCCCGCATTCCGCCGCCGGCTTACCGCTTCAGCAATTCGCCGCTGATGATCAGCTTACGCACCTCGGTCGTCCCGGCGCCGATTTCGAGCAGCTTGGTGGCGCGAAACAGCCGGTTGATCTCCGACTCCCAGATATAGCCATATCCGCCGAAAATCTGCACCGCCTCGTCGACCACCTTGTTCATGGTTTCGGCCGTGTACATGACCGAGGCGGCGGTCAGCGCATGGATCTGGCCGCGCCCGCCCTCGCCGCTCTCGACCGCGTTGGCGGCGGCCAGCACGCGGTAGTTGAAGGTCCGCATCGTCTCGACCCAGACATAGATGTCGGCCAGCTTGGACTGGATCATCTGGAAGTCGGCGATCGGCTTGCCGAACTGCACGCGGGTCTTGGCGTAATCGAGGCACAGGTCCAGCGCCCTCTCTGCAATGCCCAGGCAAATTGGGGAGATCATGGCGCGCTCTAGGTCCAGCCCGCTCATCACGATGGCGACGCCGCGATTTTCCTCGCCGACCAGGTTCTCGGCCGGCACGCGGCACTCGTCGAACACCAGCTCCCCGGTCTGGCTGCCGCGGAAGCCCATCTTCTTGAGCTTCTGGGCGACGCGGAAGCCGGGATAATCCTTCTCGATGATGAAGGCCGAGATGCCGTGCGCGCCCTTTTCCGGCGCGGTCTTGGCATAGACCAGCAGCACGTCCGCCACCGGGCTGTTGGTGATGAAGATTTTCGAGCCGTTCAGCACGTAGTGGTCGCCGTCGCGCCGCGCCGTGGTCCGCATGGAGCCCAGCGCGTCTGAGCCTGCCCCCGGCTCGGTCAGGCCCAGCCCGCCGATCAGGTCGCCGTTGCTGAGGCCCGGCAGGTACTTCTTCTTCTGCGCGCCGTTGGCATTGCGCAGGATGTTGTTGGCGCAGAGATTCTCATGCGCCACCCAGCTGAGGCCCAACGCATGGTTCCAGCGTGAGAAGGCCTGAAGCACTAGGCCGCTGGTGAACAGGTCGCTGCCCAGCCCGCCCAGTTCGGCCGGGGTGGTGATGCCGAAATAGCCGTCGCGGCCCAGCTTGCGGAACGCCGCGTCCGGCCAGGATTCGTCCGCATCCATCTTTTCGGCCAGCGGATAGAGCTCGTTACGGGCATAGGTGTCGGCCGCATCCAGCACCTCGCGCTGGTCGTCGGACAGGTCGAACAGCGCGCTCGCGTTGGGCAGCGTTGCGGTCTGGGTCATGATCAAGGGTCCCCGAAATTCGTGCCGCGAAAATTAATGAGCCTTACTCACCATGTCCATCGGTTTCTAGGATTGCCGTTGGCCTGCGGCTTATGGTAACGCCTATCGGCAGTACTGGTTTGGCTGAGATATTGAGGGAAAACCGAACGATGGAACGGGAGTGAGTTGCGCTCATGAGCGGATATCGCGCTGTTCCCGAGTCCTCGCCTCGCCGCCAGATTTACCGTCTGCCGCGGGCCCAGCGCGTTGCCGACATCATGCTGACCGCCCGGGCCGTCTTCTCCGAAAAGGGCTACAGCGACGCGATGATCGCCGAGATCGCGGAGCGTGCCGGCGTCGTCGAAGGCACGATCTACCGCTATTTCTCCGGCAAGCGCGAGCTGCTGATCAAAGTGGTCGAGGACTGGTACGAGGAGATGCTGACCGACTACGACCGGCAGCTCCACGGCATCCGCGGCACCTGGAACCGCCTCCGCTTCATGATCTGGCGCCACCTGTCGGTCATCCATAACGACCCGGCAATGTGCCGGCTGATCTTCAACGAGCTGCGCTCAGGCCCCGAATATCGCGAAACCGCTGTGTTCGAGCTCAACCGCGAATATACCAACCGCACGCTCGCCATCGTCCAGGAAGCGATGGACAGCGGCGAGTTCCGCGCCGGCATCCCGCTGCGCATCGTGCGCGAGATGATCTATGGCGGGGTCGAGCATCACACCTGGGCCTATCTGCGCGGCGAGGGCGATTTTTCGCCTGAGGATTCGGCCGACGCCATCACCGACATCATCTATCGCGGCCTGGTGCGCTCCGGCGTCGCCATCGACCGCGGCGAGGAGGCGATCCGTCGCCTGGAAGAAGTTGCCGACCGCCTGGAAAAGGCATCCGGCGCGATTGAAGAACCGTCTCGTAAAACTGGAAAATCCGCATGCTGAAAAAGGTATTGATCGCCAATCGCGGCGAAATCGCCTGCCGGGTGATTCGCACGTGCAAAAAGCTCGGGATCGCCACGGTGGCGATCTATCACCATGAAGACCGGCTGGCGCCGCATGTGACGCTGGCCGACATGGCGGTGCAGCTGAAGGGCGACGTCCCTACCGCCGCCTATCTCGACCAGGACCAGATCATCGCGATCTGCCAGGAGGGCGGGGTCGACGGCATCCATCCGGGATACGGCTTCCTGTCGGAAAATGCGGGCTTCGTCGCGAAGGTGACGGCCGCCGGCATCGCCTTCATCGGCCCTGACGCCGCCTCCATGAACCTCATGGGCGACAAGATCCGCAGCCGCAACTTCGCCCGCGACCACGGCGTGCCGGTGGCGCCCAGTGCGATGCAGGACGGCGACATCGAGGACTTCCTGACGAAAGCCGAGGCGGTCGGGTTCCCGCTGCTGATCAAGGCCTCGGCCGGCGGCGGCGGAAAGGGCATGAAGATCGTCCGCCAGGCCTCGGAGCTGCGGGAGCAGATCACGACGGCGGCCAGCGAGGCGCAGCGCTATTTCGGCGACAGCCGGGTCTATGCCGAGCGGCTGGTCGAGCTGCCGCGCCATATCGAGGTGCAGGTGGTGGGCGACGGCAACGGCAACGTCGTTCATCTGTTCGAGCGCGAATGCTCTTTGCAGCGCCGCTATCAGAAGATCGTCGAGGAATCCCCGGCGCCGAACCTGCCCGCCGAGCTGCGCGACCGGATCTGCGCCGCGGCGGTCAAGCTGGCCCAGGCCGCGAACTACAAGAATGCCGGCACGGTCGAGTTCATCCTGGGCGCCGACGGCGAGTTCTATTTCCTGGAGATGAACACCCGCCTGCAGGTCGAGCATCCGATCACCGAGGAGGTGGTGGGCGTCGACCTGGTCGAGGCGCAGCTCAAGGTGGCCTCGGGCGAGGGCATCCCGTTTGCCCAAGAAGACCTCAGGCAGACCGGCTGGTCGATCGAGTGCCGCATCAATGCCGAGGAGCCCGAGAAGGACTTCCGCCCGGCGATTGGACGGATCGGAAGATTGCGCAGCCCGTCGGGCGAGGGTGTCCGCTTCGATGCCGGCATCCGTGAGGGGCAGGCGGTGACGCCGGCCTTCGACTCCATGCTGGCCAAGCTGATCACCTGTGGCGCCACCCGCGACGAGGCGGCTGAGCGCATGGAGCAGGCGCTGGGCGGCCTGGTGATGCTGGGCGTGCCCAACAATATCGACTATCTGGCCCGGATCATGCGCAACCCGGCCTTCCTGTCGGGCAAGCTGCATACCGGCTTCCTGCCGCAGGAGGCTGGCTCGCTGATCGCGCCGGAGCCGACCGAAGAGGAGCGGCTCACCGCCGTGCTCGCAGCCGCGCTGGTCGACGTCGATTTCCGCCGCATCGCCTACGAAATCCCCGAACCGCACGCCTCCATCGGCTTCTGGCGGAACTGAGGACACGAATATGCCTTATGAAATGCTTCTGAACGAGCAGGACGTCTCGCTCGATATCGTCGCCCGCCGGCCGGACCTGCTCGTCAAGCTCGGCGACACGATCCACAGCGTGTCCGAGGCGCAGGCGCAGGGCGCGGCCTTCGAAATCGTGATCGACGGCAAGACCCATACCGGCTTCCGCTATGTCGCCGGCGACGAGGTCTATGTCCGCATCGGCACCCGCACCTTCATCGTCGGCCTGCCGCAGGCCCAGCTTCGCGCTCACTCCCATGACACCAGCCACGATGCGCTGCACGCCGACATGCCGGGCACGGTGATCGCCATCCATACCGCCGCCGGAGCCGAGGTGAAGGCCGGCGACAAGCTGATCACCATCGAAAGCATGAAGCTTCAGGTCGGCCTCGTCGCTCCGCGCGACGGCACCATCGAAACCATCCATGTCCCCGCCGAAACCGCGTTCGACCGTGGCGCCGTGCTGATCACGCTCGCGCCGCTTGTCACCGACTCTCCGAAGGCCGCCTAAATGACCGTCATCAAATCCGCGCTGAACACCAGCTCTGAAGAATTCCGCACCCGCTACGCGCACAACAAGAAGCTGGCGGCCGAGCTGCACGAGAAGCAGCACCAGGCCCGCCACACAAGGCCGCAGCGCGACCTCGACCGGCTGGCCAAGCAGGGCAAGATGCTGCCGCGCGAGCGGCTGGAAAAGCTGCTCGATCCGGGCACGCCGTTCCTGGAATTCTCCACTTTGGCAGCCGGCCGCGCCTATAACGGTGAATCGCCCAGCGCCAGCTGCATCACCGGCATCGGCACCATCTCCGGCCGCGAGGTCGTGATCCATGCCGACGATTCGTCGGTGAAGGGCGGCGCCTGGTATCCGCTGACGGTGAAGAAGATCGTCCGGTCGCTGGAGGTGGCGCTGGAGAACCACCTGCCGATGGTTCATCTCTGCGACAGCGCCGGCGGCCAGCTTCAGCTTCAGTCCGAGCTGTTCCCCGACAAATATTATGCCGGCCGCATGTTCCGGAACCAGGCGATGCTGTCGAAGGCCGGGATCAAGCAGCTGGCCCTGGTCTTCGGCCAGTGCACCGCCGGCGGCGCCTATATCCCGGCGCTGTGCGACTACAACGTCATCACCCGCGGGACGGGCGCGGTCTTCCTCGGCGGCCCGCCGCTGGTCAAGGCGGCGACCGGCGCGATCGTGACGTCCGAGGAGCTGGGTGGCTGCGACATGCACACCCAGATCTCGGGCACCTGCGACTATCCCGCCAATGACGAGGACGACACGATCCGGATCGGCCGCGACGTCGTCGCCCAATGGGAAAAGCCGAAGAAGTGGGTGATCCAGCAGGAGGCGCCCGAGGCCCCGCTCTATGACCCGGACGAGCTCTACGGCATCATCCCGGACGACATCAAAAAAGGCTTCGACATGCGCGAGGTCATCGCCCGCATCGTCGACGGCAGCCGCTTCCATGAGTACCAGCCGGCCTACGGCACCACGCTCGTCTGCGGCTACGCCTATATCTGGGGCTACAAGGTCGGCATCCTCGCCAACAACGGCATCCTGTTCAACGACAGCACCTTGAAGGGCACCCACTTCATCGAGCTGTGCAACCAGAACAACACGCCGCTCCTGTTCCTACAGAACATCACCGGCTTCATGATCGGCACGGAATACGAGCAGAAGGGCATCACCAAGGACGGCGCCAAGATGATCATGGCGCAGGTCGGCAGCCACGTGCCGAAATTCACCGTGATGTGCCACGCCTCGTTCGGCGCCGGCAATTACGGCATGTGCGGCCGTGCCTATGACGGGCGCTTCCTGTTCAGCTGGCCGAACCACCAGATCGGCGTCATGGGCGGCGAGCAGGCGGCCAACACCTTGGCCGAGGTGAAGCTGATGCAGCTGAAGCGCAACGGCCAGGAGGTGAACGAGGACATCTTGAACGAGGTCCGCAGCCAGACGCTGAAGGCTTACGAGACCCAGACCAGCGCCTATTATTCGACCTCCGAATTGTGGGACGATGGCATTCTCGACCCGGTCGACACGCGCAACGCCTTGGGCATGGCGATCTCCGCCGCGCTCAATGCGCCGCTCGACGAGAAGGGTTACGGCGTCTTCAGGATGTAATCATGGACGGCTCATTCTTGCTCCGACCCGAGGACGAATATCCGCACCAGCCGGATGCTTCGCCCAATTTCAACGAAAGCGTCTACACCAACGCCTTCGATACGAAGACGCGGATGGGCGGATGGGCGCGCATCGGCAACCGGGTGAATGAGGGCTATGCCGAGCTGTCGGTCCTGCTCTACCTGCCGGACGGCCGCGTCGCCTGCCAGTTCGGCCGGCCAGCGATCGCGGCGAACGACAGGTTCGTCGCCGACGGCCTGTCGGTCGAGGTCGTGGAGCCGCTGAAGCGCATCACCATGCGCTATGACGGCGAGCTGATGCTGCTCGACGATCCGGAGGTGCTGCGCAATCCGAAGCTGCTGGGCACCGCGCCGCGCGTGCCCGGCAGCCTGGTGTTCGAGCAGACCGGCATCTCCCCCCTCCATGGCGGCGAGCCGACCTCGCCGGCCCAGGAGACGATGTATGGCCGCGACTTCTCGCTGAACCATTTCAACCAGCACACCAAGGTGGCCGGCCATATCAGGGTGGGCGGCGAGCAGTGGGACTTCACCGACGCCCGCGGCTGGCGCGATCATAGCTGGGGACCGCGCTATTGGCAGGCGATCTATTGGTACCGCCTGTTCCTGTGCAGCCTCGACAGCGGCCGCGCCTTCATGCTGCTTAAGATCACCGACAAGGCCGGCAGATCCCGCCGGGTCGGCGTGCTGCTGGTCGACGGCCGGTATGAGGACATAATCGACATGGATGTCTCGACCGTATGGTCGGACAAGCAGGATCCGGTCAAGGTCACGCTCGGCATCCGCACCGCCAACCGGCGTGAGGTGATCGAGGGCGAGGTCGTCACCATGGCCCCCTTGCGCAACCGTCGTCAGGCGGGTGACGAAGTGCTGGTCTCGCGCATCGCCGAGGGCTTCACCCGCTTCACCTGGAACGGCGAAACCGGCTACGGCATGACCGAGTACATCGAGCGGATCGAGGACGGAAAGCTGGTGGGTTTTCCGCTATGATCATGCGTAGGGTGGATAAGCGTAGCGTAATCCACCAATCCCCGAAGGCCGGTGCGATGATGGTGGAATACGCTACGCTCTTCCACCCTACGAAGAAGCCATGACCGATGAAGTCGACGATATCCGCCGGGCCGTTCGCCGCCGCTTCGGCAACGATGCTGAGATCGGCAACGTCGTCATCCCGACTCTGGGCGGCGTCAACCGGACGGTCCTGTTCGACCTGACCCATGGCGGCACGATCCGCCGGCTGGTGTCGCGGCAGGAGACCTATTCGGCCGAGGACAATCCGTTCCTGCCGGCCACCCTTCAATTCAAGGTGATGCAGGTCGCCTTCGCCGAGGGCGTGCCGGTGCCCGAGCCGGTGTTCGAGTACGACGCGGCCGACGGCATGGGCAACGGCTTCGTCACCGCCTTCGTGGCGGGCGAGACGATGCCCCAGCGCATCTTCCGCGCCGCCGACAGTAACGCCCGGCTCAAGATCGCGACCGATCTGGCGGCCCTGCTCGCCAGGCTGCACGCCATCGATGTCGCCAAGGTGACGTTCCTGGAAGGCATCCCCGACAGCGTCGACATCATCGGCAATTACCTCCGCCTGTTCGACAGCTACGCCGAGGCGCATCCGGCGATCGAGCTCGGCTTCCGCTGGCTCGAGCGCAACCGGCCCACTTTCGGCCCGCGGCGGGTCGTGCATGGCGATTTCCGCACCGGCAATTTCATGGTCGGGCCCGATGGCGTGCGCGCCGCGCTGGACTGGGAATGCGCCCATATCGGCCAGCCGATGGAGGATTTCGGCTGGCTCTGCGTCCGCTCCTGGCGCTTCGGCCAGGTCGACCTGCCCATCGGCGGCTTCGCCCAGCGCGCGCCGGTCTATGCGGCCTATGAGGCGGCGGGCGGCGACCGGATCGATCCCGATGTTGTGCGCTTCTGGGAGATTTTCGGGCTGGTACGCTGGGCGATCTATAACGTCATGCAGGCCTATGCCCATGTCGCGCGCGGCCGGCGCGGTGTTGCCTTTGCCGCCATGGGGCGCAATACCAGCCTGGTCGAGTACGAGCTTTTGATGACGCTCGCCGGCAAATACAGTTAGGGAAGAGGCCGATGAGCCAGGATCGTCCGTCGATCAACGACATCTTGCTGACCGTCCAGAAACTCCTGGACGACACCGGCCCGACCCTGTCCGGCGAGGCCAAGTATCACGCCCAGGTGTCGTCCTACCTGCTCGGCATCTGCGAGCGCGAGCTGCGCCTTGCCGGCGATTTCGACCGCAAGGAGGCGGCGGAACTCGCCGAGTTCTTGGGTTCGGGCAAGCCTCTTGCCGAGATGACGGGCGCGCTGTGCGAGAACATTCGCGCCGGCAAGTATGATGGCGATTGGGACCGGGTTCTGAACATGGTCCTGGAGCAGACAATCGATAAGGTAAAAGTCGTGAAGCCGGGCCATCTGGCGCCGATGCATCGCGATCCGGCATAGTTTCATCGTCATTCCCGCGAAGGCGGGAATCCAGAGGTTTTATCCGCAGATGGACGCAGATTAACGCAGATTTTTTAACGCGGAGGACGCAGAGAACCGCAGAGGACGCGGAGGAAGATTATTTCCGCTTCGCGGCCCGAAGCGCCGCAGGTATTTCTTTACTCCGCGTCCTCAGCGTTAACCGGATTTCAATCTGCGTTAATCTGCGTCCATCTGCGGATAAATTCTTAGTCTTAATGCCTGGATTCCCGCCTTCGCGGGAATGACGGGGTGGCAGAAGGGGAAATCATGTCCGACGTCCGCATCAAGTTCTCAGTCGAAAACGGCATCGCCCGTCTCACGCTGGCCAACCCGGCCGGCAAGAATGTGATGGACCTGCAATTCTGCCATGAGCTGGGTCAGGCGGCTATCGCCTGCGAGACCAACCCCGGCATCAAGGTCATCCTGATCGAGGCCGAGGGCGATGTCTTCAGCATGGGCGGCGACATCAACAGCTTCGTCGCCAACAAGGATCGCATCCACCCGCATATCCTGGACATGGCGACCCAGATCCATATCGGCGTCGCCGGCCTGCGCCGCGCCGCCGCGCCGGTGATCGCCGCGGTCAACGGCATGGCGGCGGGCGGCGCCTTCAGCCTTTTGGCCGGCTGCGACGTGGTGATCGCGAAGCGCTCGGCCAAGTTCAACCCCGCCTTCACCAGGACCGGGCTTACGCCGGACGCCGGCGGCACCTATTTCTTTCCGCGCGTCGCCGGCTTCCGCAAGGCGTTCTGGATCATGGCGACCAACCCGACGCTCTCGGCGGAGCAGGCGGCCGAGATCGACCTGGTGACCCAAGTGGTCGACGACGAGACATTCCGCGACGAGGTCGAGGCGCTGGTGCGCAAATTCGCCGACTCCGCCCCCGGCGCGCTGGCGGGCTTGAAGGCGCTGTTCCGCGCCAGCCTGACCAACACGCTGGACGACCAGCTCAGCCTCGAAGCCCGCTCGATCGCTGCCCGTTGCGCCGACCCGGAGACGATGGAACGGCTGATCGGGTTTCTGAACAAGGGGAAGTAGGGGTACTGCCCCAGTTTGGAAGAGTAAGAACTAACGCAGAGGGCGCGGAGGATCGCAGAGAACGCAGAGTTCCGATGTTGTTGGTTTCGCCGCGCCCTCTGCGATCCTCCGCGCCCTCTGCGTTAAAATCTTCATCGAGTCCCATCGAATGAAGTTCGTCGCCGTCACCTACGGCACCGAGGGTGATACGCGTCCCATGGCGCTGCTGTGCCGGGCATTGATGGATGCCGGGCACAGCGCCCATCTGCTGGCCGACGCCGCGACGCTGGGTTACGCCACTGGGCTTGGCGTGCCGGCCACGGGCCTCGCCGGCGATATCCGCAGTGTGCTGCGGCAGGACACGGCGCTCGCCAAGAAGGGCGGCAGGTTCGGCAACACCGCGAACGCCTTTGCCCGCATCGCTACCGCCAATTCCGAAGCCTGGCTGCGCGCCACGGTCGCCGCCGGCGAGGGCTCGGACGCTGTGATCCTCGGCGGGTTGGCTGCCTTCGTCGGCCTGTCCGCCGCGGAGGCGCTGGGCATCCCGGCCATCGGCACCGGCCTCATCCCGATCACCCCGACGCGCGAATTCGCCTCGCCGTTCCTGCCCCCGGCCATGTTGCCGCGCTGGCTGAACCGGGCGAGCCATGGGCTGGTCAACGGCTTGATCTGGCGTGCCTTCAAAACCCCCATCAACGCCGCCCGCGCTGCCGTCTGCGGCCTGCCACCCCGCCGCAGCCTCTGGACCGACCATCCGATGCTCTACGGCATCTCCCCCAGCCTCGTGCCGCAACCGGCCGACTGGCCGCTGCCCGTGCGGATTTGCGGCCAGTGGCTGGCGCCCGTGACCGACTGGACGCCGCCGCCCGCGCTGGCCGAGTTCCTCGCCGCGGGCGAGACGCCGATCTATCTCGGCTTCGGCAGCATGGGGGCGCTGGCTGGCGCTGAGGTGATGCGGGAGGCGCTGGCGGCGCTCCGCGGCCGCCGCGCTCTCTTCTACCCCGGCTGGGGCGGCGTGACGGAAGCCGACCTGCCCGCCAACGTCCATTTATTGACGGACGCACCGCACGGCTGGCTGTTCCCCCGCACCGCCCTGGTCATCCACCACGGCGGCGCCGGCACCACCCACGCGGCCGCCCGCGCCGGGGTGCCCTCGGTCGCAGTCCCCTTCGCCGGCGACCAGTTCTTCTGGGCCGACCGGCTGCACCGAACCGGTGCAGCCCCGGCGCCCGTGCCCGCCAAGGGCTTCAGCGCGGATCGGCTGGCACGGGCCATCGATGAGGCGGATAAGGCTGCGTCCCGCGCCGCCGCCGCTTTGGGCGCTTCCATCGCGCGGGAAGACGGTTTCAAAATGGCCGTCGCGGCGATCGAGGCCTTGGCGCGGCGGGGCGATTGATGCTCAATCTGCCGAGATCGGCGGGGGAGAGCGGCGCATGACAGCGATCGTCAGGCAGGTTTACCGCTATCCGGTGAAAGGCTTGTCGGCCGAGGCGCTCGACCGCGTTCCGCTCAGGGTCGGCCGCTGCCTGCCGCATGACCGGCGTTTCGCCATTGCTTTGGGATCGACCGCGTTCGATCCGGCCGAGCCGCGGTGGCTGGCAAAAACCCACTTCATC
>CAZNNJ010000069.1:0-13089 GCA_964574305.1 uncultured Rhodospirillales bacterium
CGCGGATGATGTCGCAGCCGCCGATGAACTCGCCCTTGACGTAGAGCTGGGGGATGGTCGGCCACTGGGAGAATTCCTTGATACCCTGGCGCAGCGCCGGGTCGGCCAGGATGTCGATGCCCTTGAAGGTGACATCGAGATGGTTCAGCACCTGGACCACGGCGGCGGAGAAGCCGCATTGCGGGAAGACCGGCGTGCCCTTCATGAACAGCACCACATCGTTGGCGCCGATCTCATGCTCGATCTGCTTGAAAACCGGGTTCTCGTTCATTCCTATCTCCTATTCCGCCGCAGTCTGCAAAGCCAGCGCGTGCAATTCGTTGCCCATCCGCCCTTTCAGCGCCGCATACACCATCTGATGCTGCTGAACGCGGGTTTTTCCCTTGAAGGCCGATGACACTACATAGGCAGCGTAATGGTCGCCGTCACCCCTGAGGTCGTCGATGCGAACTGTCGCATCCGGCAGAGCCTCCTTGATCATGGTCTCGATCGATTGCGGATCCATCGCCATCGGCGTTCGCCTTCCGTCTTGGTTCAGTCGTTCCCAGCCATATAGGCGGGCAGCCAGCCCTCATGGGCGTCCTTCAGCGTCTTGACCGCGATGCTGTCGGGCCCGAGGGTCAGCGCGTCACCGCCGGTCTTGCCCAGCCGGCGGACCGGCACAGAAGCCGCATGGGCGCGGGCCTCGACCGCCTCGGGTGTGGCCGTCGCTATTATATAGCGCGCCTGGTCCTCGCCAAACAGGAGGCCGGCCTCGGCCGGCAGGTTCAGCGTCGCGCCGATGCCCGCTTCCATCGCCATCTCGGCGATGGCGACCAACAGCCCGCCGTCGGAGATATCGTGGCAGGCGGCCACCACCCCGCTGCCGATCAGGCCGCGGACGAAGTCGCCGTTGTGGCGCTCGACCTTGAGGTCGACCTCGGGCGGCGCCCCGATCTCGGCGCCATGGATCTCCCGCAGATAGAGCGAGCGGCCGATCTCGCCCTTGCCCGCGCCGATCATCAGGATCGTCAGCCCTTCGGCCGGAAAGGCGATCCTGGCGGTCTTGGCCACGTCGTCGATCAGGCCGACCGCGCCGATGGCGGGCGTCGGCAGGATCGGCTCGTTGCCGGTGGCGTTGTAGAGGCTGACATTGCCCGACACGACCGGGAACGACAGGGCCAGGCAGGCCTCGGCCATGCCCTCGATCGACTGGGCGAACTGGCCCATGATCCGGGGGATTTCCGGGCTGCCGGAATTCATGTTGTCGGTGACCGCGATGGGCAGCGCCCCGCTCGCGGTCAGGTTGCGCCAAGCCCCGGCCACGGCTGGGCGGCCGCCCATATGCGGGTCGGCCACGACATAGCGCGGCGTGCAATCGGTGGTGATGGCGATCGCCCTGTTGCTGTCCGGCAGCCGCACGATGGCGGCGTCGGCCTGGCCCGGGCCGGCCAGCGTGTCGCCGCGCACCAGGCTGTCATACTGCTCGGCGATCCAGCGGCGGGAGGCGAGGTCGGGGCAGCCGACGAGCTTTTTCAGAATGTCGAGCGGCTTGGCCGTCAGGGGATAGTCGGCAGTCGCGATCGGCGCGGGCGCCGGTGTCGGCTCGGTCGGCCGGTCATAGCGCGGGGCCTCGTCGACCAGCGGCAGCACCGGCAGGTCGGCCTCGACCTTGCCGTGGCGGGTCAGCACCAGCCGGCCGGTGTCGGTCAGGTGGCCGATGACGGCGAAATCCAGCTCCCACTTCCTGAAGATCGCCGCAGCGTCGCCTTCCCGCCCGGGCTTCAGGATGATGACCATCCGCTCCTGGCTCTCGGACAGCATGATCTCATAGGCCGACATGCCTTCCTCGCGCTGCGGCACGAGGTCGAGGTCGATCTGGATGCCGAGCTTGCCCTTGGCCGCCATCTCGATCGAGGAGGAGGTCATGCCGGCGGCGCCCATGTCCTGGATGGCGACGATGGCGTCGGTCTCCATCAGCTCCAGGCAGGCTTCCAGCAGCAGCTTCTCGGCGAACGGGTCGCCGACCTGCACCGTCGGGCGCTGGGACTGGCTGTCCTCGGTGAAGACGTCTGAGGCCATGACGGCGCCCTTGATGCCGTCGCGGCCGGTCTTGGAGCCGACATAGACCACCGAATTGCCGATGCCGGCGGCGGCCGAATAGAAGATGCGGTCGGCTTGGGCCAGGCCCACGGTCATCGCATTGACCAGGATGTTGCCGTTATAGGCGGGGTGGAAGTTGGTCTCCCCGCCCACCGTCGGCACGCCCATGCAGTTGCCGTAATCGCCGATGCCGGCGACCACGCCCGCCACCAGATGGCGGGTCTTGGGGTGGCTGGGGTCGCCGAAGCGCAGCGCGTTCATGTTGGCGATCGGGCGCGCGCCCATGGTGAAGACGTCGCGCATGATGCCGCCCACGCCGGTCGCCGCGCCCTGATAGGGCTCGATATAGGACGGGTGGTTGTGGCTCTCCATCTTGAAGACCAGCGCCTGGCCCTCGCCGATATCGACCACGCCGGCATTCTCACCCGGCCCGCATATGACCTGCGGACCCGTGGTCGGCAGCTTGCGCAGCCAGTTCTTCGACGATTTGTAGGAGCAATGCTCGGACCACATCGCGCCGAAGATGCCGATTTCGGTGAGCGTCGGCTCTCGGCCGACGATGTCGAGCATGTGCTGATATTCGGCCGGCGACAGGCCGTGTTCCTTGGCCAGTGCGAGAGTCTTGGGGTCGTGCGCGCTCATGCCGCCAGCGCCTCCGCCAGGCCGGCGAACATCTTCACCCCGTCGGTGCCGCCATGGGCGGCATCGGTCGCGTCTTCAGGATGGGGCATCAGCCCCAATATGCGGCCGCTCTCGTCGGTGATGCCGGCGATGTCGTTGGCCGAGCCGTTCACCTCGCCGACATAGCGGAAGGCCACCTGGCCGTTGCCCTCGACCCGCCTCAAGGTCTCGGCATCGGCGACATAGTTGCCGTCGCCGTGGGCGACCGGCACCTCGATGAGGTCGCCCTTGCGGTACTTGCCGGTGAAGATCGTGTCGGTCTTCTCGACCCGCAGGTGAACTCGCCGGCAGATGAACTTCAGGCTGGCATTGCGCAGCAGGGCGCCGGGCAGCAGGCCGGTCTCGACCAGGATCTGGAAGCCGTTGCAGATGCCCAGGATCGGCACGCCCTTGGCGGCACGGGCCTTCACCTCCCGCATGATCGGTGACTGGGCGGCCATGGCGCCGCAGCGCAGATAGTCGCCATAGGAGAAGCCGCCGGGCAGCAGGATCAGGTCGACATCGGGGAAATCGGTTTCGCGGTGCCAGATATGCAGCGGCTCGCGGCCGGTCGCCCGTTTCAGCGCGACAGCGGCATCGCGCTCGCGGTTCGATCCGGGAAAGACGATAATCGCGGATTGCATCAGCGGTGATATTCCGGGTTTCGGGACTCGGGAATCGCGCGGTTTTCCGCACACCCGGAAGCTAGTGTCGCATACCTTGCGAGTCTAGGCTGCGTGCGAAGATCAGGGGTGCGTCAGGCGCGCGTCCCGGCTTTGGGTAATCAAAAATGTACAATTCCGCTCCGTGTTGAGACGGCCTAGGGTCGCGCAAGCAGCCGGCGCGAAAGACGGGCAGTCAGTCCGCCCGCACCGACGGCCGGTTTCAGGTCAACCGAACCTAGGCATAGGAGAAAAAGATGAAGACTCTGCTCGCGGCCGTTGCCGCTTCCACCCTGATTGCCGCCCCCATCGCCTTCGCCGACCAATGGGTCGACTACGCGCCCACCAAGGAGCCATGGCAGGTCACGACCGTGAAGGTCGCGCCTGGCAAGCTCGACGATTACATCATCGGCCTGAAGAAGAGCTATGTCGACCAGCTCGAGCGGCAGAAGAAGAACGGGGACGTCGTGGACTACCACATCCTGGTCAACAGCAGCCCGAATGGCGCCGGCGCCACGATCGTCTTCCTGACCAAATACCGGGACTGGAACGCGCTGATCCCCAACAAGGACCGCGACCTCAAGGACCAGGAGGAGTTCCGTAAGACGATCAGCAAGGCCGATGAGGAAAAGATGGGCGAGGACCGCAGCAAGTTCCGCAACTTCCTCGATGATGGCATCTACAGCGACATTACGTATCTGAAGTGATCGTTCTCATGCTCCCTCGCCCGCGAGCGGGAGAGGGTTGCGCAGGCTTAGCGAGGCGCAGCCGAGCTTAGCCGAAGCTGGGTGAGGGTGCCTCTTTTGCTTCAGGGTTACCCTCACCCTCCCAGCCCGCGGCTGGAGCCCTCCCTCTCCCGTTTCACGGGCGAGGGGCTTATCCTTCATCGTGACAACACCGCCCGTGGTGCTACCATCGCACTTCACAGACAAGGGCTTATGCGATGACCGATCACCACCATCCGATCGATTGGAAAACCAACGGCGTCAAGGTGATACCGGGCTGCGAGCTTGACTCAAACACGGCGCAGACGCCGGGCATGGAGCGGGCGGCGGCGATCAATTTCGCGCGGGTTGGCGCGCAGAAGATCTGGGCCGGCACCGTGAAGATCCACGCCAATGCCAAGACCGGCGCCCATCATCATGGCGCACTGGAGAGCGTTATCTACGTGCTGAACGGCCGGGCGCGGATGCGCTGGGGCGAGCATCTGGAATATACTGCCGAGGCGGGGCCGGGCGACTTCATCTTCGTCCCGCCCTATGTGCCGCACCAGGAGATCAACGCCTCGACCGACGAGACGCTGGAATGCGTGCTGGTGCGCAGCGACAACGAGGCGGTGGTGGTCAATCTCGATATCGAGCCGGCGGAGAAGCCCGAGACGGTGCTGTGGGTCGACCCGATCCATAAAGGTGACGCATGAGCCGGTACCAGCGCGCCCTCCACCGCAGAGCGATGAAGATCGGACCGCTCGACGTCACCAAGGTCGGCGTTTCGCGCTTCGACCTGCGCGATCCCTATCATATGGCGCTGACCGCGAGCTGGCCGACTTTCGCGCTGTCGGTCCTGGTCCTCTACGCCGCGATCAACGTCCTGTTCGCGACGCTCTATGCCGCGGTGCCGGGCTCGATCGGCAATGCGCAACCGGGCTCGATCCTGGACGGGTTCTTCTTCAGCATGGAGACCCTGGCGACGGTCGGCTACGGCCAGATGTACCCCGCCACGACCTACGGCCATATCGTTTCGGTGGCCGAGATCATGTCCGGCATGGCCTTCACCGCCATCGTCACCGGCCTCATCTTCGTCCGCTTCTCCCGCCCCAGGGCGAAGATCCTCTATGCCGACCATATCGTGATCACCCCCTATAACGGCCTGCCGACCCTGATGGTCCGGATCGGCAACGGGCGGATGAGCATGCTGACCAACCTCAATGTCAGGATCAGCGCGCTAATCCGCGAGCACAGCAGCGAGGGACACAAGATGCGCCGGGTCAATGAGCTGGCGCTGGTGCGCTCGAACGTGCCGATGTTCGCGCTGACCATGACGATGATGCACAAAATCGACGAGACGAGCCCGCTTTACGGGCATACGGCTCACAGCCTGCTGGACGGCGATGTGAGGTTGTTCGTGTCGGTTGAGGCCCAGGATTCGGCGATCAATGCGACGGTCCACGACATCAAGGCCTATGTGGCGCGCGATGTCCGCTTCGGCGTGAAATATGCCGACGCGGTGACCGTGGACCCCGACGGCCGCACCCTGGCTGACCTGACCCGCATCAGCCTGCTCGAGCCGGACGGCACCGAGATGGCCGGGGAGATGCCGGAGCTGCGCGCCGTCCGCTGAAGCAACAACCCCAAGGGAGCCCGGAATGCCCCAGGACGATGTCGTCAGGCTGAAGAGCAATTTCCAGGGCGAGATCGACGGCGCGTTCCTCTATGACGCGCTGGCCGACGCCGAGGCCGACACGAACGTCGCCGCCGTCTTTCGCCGGCTGGCTTCGGTCGAACGGGCGCACGCCGAGTTCTGGGCCGAGCAGCTGGGACGCAGGGGCGAACGGCCCGGTCCGGTCAAGGCCGGGCTGGAGGCGCGCTCGCTCGCCTGGTTCGCGCGCACGTTCGGCACATCGCTGGTACTGCCGATCGTCGCCCGCAACGAGGCCCGCGACAGCGCGAAATACGACAATCAGGCCGAGGCGGCCGAGGCCGGCCTTCCCGTCGACGAACGCACTCACGCAAAGGTCATCCAGGCGGCGGTCAAGCGCGAGGGCGGTCTGCCCGGCAGCACGCTGGCCCAGCTCGAGGGCCGGCATGGGGGCGGCGGCAATGCCCTGCGCGCCGCGGTGCTGGGGGCCAATGACGGGCTGGTCTCCAACCTCAGCCTCGTCATGGGGGTCGCCGGGGCGGCGGCCGACGGGCACACGATCCTGTTGACCGGCCTCGCCGGTCTGGTTGCCGGCGCCTGCTCGATGGCGATGGGCGAGTGGCTGTCGGTCAACAGCGCCCGCGAGATGGCGCAGATGCAGATCGACGCCGAATCGACCGAGATCAGCCAAGCGCCGGATGTCGAAAAGGAGGAGCTGGTCCTGATCTACCAGGCCAAGGGCCTGGAGGAGCGGCAGGCCAGGTCCTTAGCCGACAAGATTTTCAGCAATCACGGCGCCGCGCTCGACACGCTGACGCGCGAGGAGCTGGGCCTCGATCCGGAAGAGCTCGGCGGCTCCGCCTGGGCCGCGGCGGCCTCGTCCTTCTTCCTGTTCTCGCTCGGCGCGATCTTCCCGGTCGTCCCCTTCATCTTCACCAGCGGGGATTTGGCGGTCGGCATCAGCGTGGCACTCTCGGGCCTCGCCCTGATGACCATCGGCGCGGTCACTTCGCTGTTCACCGGCCGCAGCCTGGTCTTCTCGGCGGTCCGGCAATTGCTGATCGGCTACGGCGCGGCGGCGATCACCTTCGGCACAGGGCGGCTGATCGGGGTGAGTCTGAGCTGATCGTAGGATGGGCTGAGCGTCAGCGAAGCCCATCTTTCGGTGCGGGAAGTGATGGGCTTCGCTCCGCTCAGCCCATCCTACGGAACTGCCGCCCCATCCCTCTTGAACACGACCCCGCCTTTCATCACGAACCGCACCTTCTCGAACTCCTGCACGTCCTTCAGTGGGTCGCCGTCGACCGCAACGATGTCCGCATAGCGCCCCGGCTGGATCGAGCCGATGAGGTCGGGGGCGCCGATCAGGTCGGCGGCGTTGCGGGTGGCGGCGAAGATTGCATCGGCGGTCGGCATGCCGGCTTTGGTCAGCAACAGAAACTCGCGCGCATGGTCGCCCTGGCCGATATCGGTGCCATAGGCGACCTTGACCCCGGCCTTCAGCGCGTTGGGGAAATTCTGGATCGGCTTCTGGTCGTTGGCTAGTTCCTTTTCCGCCGTGCCGGGCGGCAGCAGGTCGGGATGCTCGGAGGCCGCACGGTAGAACACGTCATAGACGGTCAGGGTCGGCACAAGGTAGGTGCCGTGCTGCTTCATCAGGGCATAGGCCTCGGCGTCGGCGAATGAGCCGTGCTCGACCGAATCCACGCCGGCCACGACGGCATGCCTGATCGCCTCGGCGGGATAGATATGTGCCGCGACCTTGAGGCCCAGCGCATGGGCGGTGTCGACCACGGCCTTCATCTCGTCGTCGGTCATCAGCATGCGATGCGGATCGTCGCCGACCGAGGCGATGCCGCCGGAGGGCATCATCTTGATCAGGTCGGCGCCGCGGCGCTTGTGCTCGCGGACGCGCAGCCTGCCCATCTCGGGCGTGTCGACGATGCCGTTCTGCCAGCCCGGACCGGAAAAGAAGCGGGCGAAGCCGTTGGCCTCGTCGCCATGCCCGCCGGTCGGGCCCATCGGCTCCAGCGAGACCCATAGGCGCGGGCCGGGCAGGGTGCCGTCGCGGAAGGCGTTGCGCAGCGATACGGTCTCATCGCCGCCGCCGACATCGCGTGCGCTGGTGAAGCCTTGCAGCAGCATCTCGCGGCCGTATTTCGCGCCGTTCAGCGCCTTGTCGATATCGTTGTGGGTGACGTCGTACTCGACCTCGTTCTCGCCGCCTGGCGCGCGGGCCGAGATATGGATGTGGCAGTCGATGAAGCCGGGCATCACCGTCTGGTGGGTGAGGTCGATGACCTCCGTCCCGGCGGGGCTCGTATAACCGGCCTCGACACCGGTGATCCTGTCGTCCTTGATGACGATCGAGACTTCATGCCTGGGCGTCGCCGACATGCCGTCCAGCAAGGTGCCGGCATGGACGACGATATCCTTCGCCATCGCCGGCGTGGCGACGCTCAAGGCCAGACAGACGAGAACAGCACGCACGATTCGGTCTCCGCTGGAATAAGACCGGCAGAATGCCCGCATTCCCGGATCGGGTGAATGCCCCGATATTCTCGGGAAGATAGGGGCTTCCGCGACCGTCCCGATGTGACACTATCCGCCTGAGGGCAGGTTTCACGGAGTCGCGCGGCGTGGGCGGATGGGGGTCGGTATCGCGCCGTCGGGCGTTGGCGGGGGCGAGTGCCCTTGCCTTCGCCCCGCTGGCCGGCTGCTCCTGGTTCTTCGGCTCGCCGCCGCCGGTGATCGGCTATCTGGAGCCGATCTCGGGCGACAGCCCGGCCAGCCAGCGCAACCTCGCCGCCTTCCGCAAGGGCCTTGCCGAGCAGGGCTTCACCGAAGGCGACAATGTCGAGATCGAATACCGCTATGCCGACGGCGAGGTCGACAAGCTACCCGACCTGGCGCAGGACCTCGTCGACATCAATGTCGCCGTGCTGGTCGTCGGTTCGCCCAATGCCGCTCGCGCCGCCAAGGCGGCAACCACGACCATCCCGATCGTCTTTGCCCAGGCGGCCGATGCGATTGAGGGCGGCGAGGTCGCCAATCTGGAGCATCCCGAGGCCAATCTCACCGGCGTCGCCAATTTCAACCAGCTGGGGCCGAAGCGGCTGCGGCTGGTCCATGCGATGACGCCGCCCGACGCCCGCATCGCCTATATCAGCGACCCCAGCCTGGCCTCGTTCGAGCGTAACCTGCGCCAGACGCAGGAAGAGGCGGACCGGCTGAAGCGCCGGCTGGCGATCTTCCGCGCCGGCCGCGATCCGGAGCTGGAGGTCGCCTTCGGCCGGATCAATATGGGCAACAGCGGCATCGGCGGCATCTGCGTCGGTCCGGTCCGGGGCGCCTACAGCAAACCCGGGCGGATCGTGAATCTGGCCGGCCGTCACCCCAAACCCACCATCTATTTCGACCGCGCCTTCGTCGATGCCGGCGGATTGATGAGCTATGGCGCGTCGTTCGGTGAGATCTACCGTCTGGTCGGCATCTATGCCGGGCGCATCCTGACGGGCGAGCAGCCCGGCAACCTGCCGGTGCTGCAGCCGAACATGTTCGAGCTGGTCGTGAACGCCAAGACCGCCGCCGCCCAGGGCCTCACCGTGCCGCCGGACATTCTGGCCGAGGCCAACGAGGTTATTCGCTAGCGGCTATGCGCACGCAGCCGGCGGGCCTCGGGTGAGCGCGGTGCGTCGATCGTCCTGACGAGGGGCGCCAGGGCCTGCAGGGCTTCGAGCGCCGCGGCGATCTCAGGCCGGGCGAGGCGGTAATAGCGGTGCCTTCCCTCGCTCTCGACCAGCACCATGCCGCCGTCGAGCAGCTTGGCGAGATGGTTGCTGGCCGCCTGCGGCGACAGGTTGGCGGCATAGGCCAGCGTGCTGGCCGGGTGCGCCCGCCCGTCCATCAGCGCCATCAGGATCGCCGCGCGCGCCGGGTCGGCGATCAGCGCGGCGGGCACCGCGATATTGGCATCCATGGCCGGAACCTCGTTCTTGCACTTGCCAGTTTAGCGTGCCGGGGGCCGGGATGTTTCAGCCGCGGCTGAACGATCGCTCGCTCAGCCGGCAGCCGTTCGGCTGAAGGTAAGAAGAGTGCCGATTGTCTTGCCCCCGTCCATCGCTCGCTTGATGATTTCGTGGCCGAGTTGGCGGTAGCTTTCGAACTGGCTCTCCGTAAAGAACTGGTCCGCGGTATTGTCATGCGGAAAGTCCTTGCTGGCCGCGGCGTGCGCGACAAGTGCGACAGGCAACGGCGTGATCATGTGCGATTTGAAGTAGATCAGCTCGCCTATGGGTGCGTTGCCGTCTTTCCCCGGCGGATACTGGATGGTGGCATATGCGCCGTGGACCGGCATCTCCCCGATCCCGGCCGTCAGCCGCGTTACGAAATTCACCTCGGCGAGACCGTCGATGCTGGCAAGGCGAATCGCGGTGCCCAGATCGGCGAAGGCGTATTTCGGATCGGCGCCGGCATCGATGACGATGATCCGGCGGCATCGGCGCCTCAACATCTCGTAGAGGCCGAGATTGTCGAAATGTCCTCCGTCCGAGAGATAAATCTCGGTTCGGTCGTCCGTCGTCCGGCCGGAAATCTCGCGGGCCAGGGCGCCCACGGCGTTGTTGGGCCCGTTCCGCTGCATGTCGCGCGGAGTCATTCCCGGACCGGCCGGATTCGGCAGCCAGATGCCGAGGCGCGCGTTGAAGAGGGTCATCAGCATGCCGGCTATGGGGGAGCTGTGATAGCCCATGTTCGGGCTGACCGCCGCCCCTGAGATTGTCATCGCAGTGCTGAGCTTGATGCCGGTTCCTGGGGTATCGCTCCTGGGATCGCGACGAGCGTAGGCGCAGGTATCGACGTAAGTTCCGCGATTATAGACCGGCTTTTGAGGCGTGCTCCGCTTGGCGTCAAGATGGCGCAAAGCGGCCGAACCGGAATGGAGCGGCGTTATCGTGAACGGTTTGGCCTTGCGTTCCTTGAGCGCGGGATTGTCGGTTCCGACGAGATTCAGCGCCACGTTGATCACCGGGAACAGACAGGGTTCCACGCAGCGGAACATCGACCAGAGGCTCGTCATGGCGATGCCGACCTGGGGATCGAAGCTGGTGAACCTGTCCGGACGCACCTTGGCCTCGCTGAGCGTCGTTCCGATAAAGGCGCGCGCCAGCCGCATGCGATAGACGTCATGCATCGAGAAGCGGTTGACGTTTATGTACTTGCCCGCGAACCAGGCGAGGCTGGCCATGAGCGCCATGATTGCAAGCGCGATCATCAGCCTGTCCACGGTGAATTCGGCAGCCATGAGGCTGGGGGCGATCGGCGCGATTATTCGGGCGATGGCGCGCCGGGTGGCTTCGGCCAGAAGGGCAAAAAGGCTGACGCCGAAAATTGCAGCGACGGTGAACAGCAGCCGGTTGGTTGCGTTCGATTTGCCGCTAGCGGCTTTAGTGATGTCGGCTGGCGTGTTTCCGGCAAGCGTCCCTGTGCTGCGCGCGATCATCGCGCCCACCGGGCCCGTCAAGGCAGCGACGATGGCGCGAGCCTTCATCGCGACGATCAGTGGCACGATCAGGGTCGTGGCTGAAAGCAGCATCCAGATGACCGGCAGGATCAACAGCCGGGCGTTCAGCCGCGCCAGCCATTCCCTGTCGATATTTCCGAAGCGCGCGAAATTGCGGAAGCCGACATAGACCGTTGTCTGCAGCAGGTCGGCCAGCGTTATCCAGAGCGGCCCGAAGATCACCAGCAAAAGGATCGCGCCGCAATTCGCGCAGGAGACGCCGTATTCCGCCCGGATGCTGTCCCCGATCTTTCCGGAAATATATCGTCCCGCCTCATCGCAATAGAGCACGCCTGCCGACAGGAAGGCGGTGGTGATCAGGGAGGCCAGGAACCAATAGGGAAAATTCCTGCGATAAAAGGGTCGCGTGTAGGCGTTTGCCGATACGCCCGCGAAGACAAATCCCAAGATCAGGACCGCGCCGACCGCGATGGGAAATCCATAACGCCAGCCGGCCGCTGCGCCGTCATTGGCAATCTCTGTCGCGGCCCAAACCGGCAACAGGATCGTCCAGGCGACCATCGGCCAGGTAATCCCTTCGTCGATTTCACCGACGGTCCGGCCTTGAGGTTGCCCGGGAGGAGCCTGTCTTTGCCTTGCGAAGGCTTGCGTCGGCAAGAAGCGGCAGCCGTCGACGGTGGCGATCAGCAAAAAGGCCAAGGCAAATACCAATATGCATTCCAATCCAGGCCTGGTGGATGCCGCGGCCTCGATCGTCAGCCGGTAGATTTCGGGTGTCAGTGCAATCGCCGCGAAAATCGGCGTAAAGATCAGCCAGTTCAGGAATGTATTCCTGAACCATAAGATCGCGCCGGCGAACGAATCCATCGAGACATTCCCTGCCGGCGTCAGGAAATTTGTGAAATTTCGAAGCGCCAGAACGGGATTTCCCAACGCCGGGTCTCTCGTGCCGGGCTGGGTCTTCAATGCGTCGATGGCGTCGTTGAGGGTTGTGTTGGTAATCAGGGCCTGGAGCCACGAGCCGATATAGCCGCCGCCGGACACTGTCGACAGATAGTTGAATTGTTTCAGGCTTCCCGCGTCCGCGAACCCTTGCAGGGCGCCCAGGCAGAAAGCCGCGCTGCGGATGCCGCCGCCTGAAAGGCAGAGGGCGGTCGGCGTTTCGGTTCCCAGTTCCCGGTATTCCGACCTCAGTATGTCTTCTTCCGTGAGAAGGACGAGATTTTGATCGTACTCCTTCTTCGGAATGGGATCGTTCGACGACCCGGGCATGCTACTGCTGCCTTTTTGTATATTATTTTCCTTCTGAATTAGTACCGCGATTATCGAAACAAAAGAACTGAAAATCGCGATTGCCGACTATGGGATTTGCCGTCGGCACTGCGAAAGCATTCGAAATCCGGCGTCGGCAAACCGCGCATGGCTGCCTTGCCCGGCCGGCCAGGACGGCCTCGGCGTCGGCATGCCAGGGTCGGCGCGGGACAGTTCAGCCGCTGGTGAAGGATCGGCGCGCTTCAGCCGGTAACATCGCGCCATGAGCAAAACCAACGCCGCCCACACCAAATGGATCATCGCCGCGACCAGTTTCGGCTTCGTCGTCTCGCAGCTGGACGTCACCATCGTCAATGTCGCCCTGCCCAGCATGGCCGAGAATCTCCAGGCCTCGGTATCCGGCCTGCAATGGGTGGTCGATGCCTATGCGCTGCTCTTCGCCTCGCTGCTCCTGTCGGCTGGCGCGCTCGGCGACCAGCTGGGGGCGCGGCGGGTCTACGTCGCTGGCCTCGCGCTGTTCGCGGCGGCGTCGCT
>CAZNNJ010000070.1:0-12971 GCA_964574305.1 uncultured Rhodospirillales bacterium
CGGCCGAGCGGCATTCAGCGGCTTGTCTTCGAAACGCTGAAGGTTTTGCCCGACCGCGCCCGCCTGATCGAAGGCGATCCCAGGATCGCCTTCGTCCGGCACAGCGCCGATACGGCGTTGCTGCGGGAGGTTGCCTTCGCCGACATCACCCGGACATTCGAAGGCAAGGCAACCAAGCAGATCCAGGAATCCCGACCCGCGGCGCCGCGGGTCCGCGTGAGCCCCGTCCGGCGGCTGCGCCGCTGGCTGCTCGACCGGATTTGGACGATGCCGGCCGAAATTTCGGCCGTGCTGCTGCGCGCCGGCGTGCTGCAGATGGCGGCGCTGAGGCAGTTCCGCCAGTTGCGGCCGCGCCGCGCCGCGCCCGTGCCGGTCTCCACGCCGGGCCCGGCGGAGGCACGGCCAGAAAGCGCCATCGGCTTTCCCGCGAAACCGGGCGCCAGCCTGCTGATCATGGGGGCGCCCTGGTCCGAGCCCGGCTATGGCGGCTTCCTTGCCGAGGTGCGCGAACGCTACGGACTTCAGCCGGCGCTGCTGCTCTATGACCTGATCCCGCTGCGCCGGCCGGAATGGTGCGCTGCCGACTTGGTCGAGAAGTTCGGCCAGTGGCTGCGTGCTACCCTGCCGCAATGCCCGCGCCTGATGGCGATCAGCAAGGCGACCGCCGCGGATGTCGAGGCCTATGCGCGGGAGGTCGGGCTGGCGCTCGCCGCTCCGGTCCAGCCGGTGCCGATCGGCACCGATTTCGGCCTGCCGGCGGATGCGGGGACCGATGAGCGGCCGGCGCTGGGGCTGCCCCAGCCCGGCAGCTATGTGCTGTTCGTCTCGACGATGGAGGCGCGCAAGAACCATGCGATGCTGTTCAAGGTCTGGCGGCGGCTGGTGTCGGATCTGCCCAGCGGCAAAGTGCCGACCCTGGTCTTCGCCGGCCGCGTCGGCTGGCTGGTCAGCGACCTGATGCAGCAGCTCGAAAATACCGACTGGCTGGACGGCAAGATACGCATGATCCGCGATCCGACCGATGCCGAGCTGGCAGCGCTCTATCAGGGCTGCCTCTTCACCGTCTTCCCGTCGTTGTTCGAGGGCTGGGGTCTGCCGGTCAGCGAAAGCCTGGGGCGGGGCCAGCCGTGCCTGACTTCCGACCGCACCTCGCTGCCCGAGAGCGGCGGCGCCCTGGCGCGCTATTTCGACCCGGAAAATCTCGACGACGCCTATCGCGCCGTGCGGGCGGTGATCGACGACCCCGCAGGGCTCGAGGCCTGGCGCGCCGAGGTCAGGCAGTTCTACCGCCACACGCCGTGGGAAGACACCGCCGACGCGATCCTGGCCCACTGCCTGGCCGGTGCGGAGCCGGCGGCAAACATGCTGGCGGCGGCATCGTGAGCCGCCCGCCGATGCTGTGGGTCGATGTCAGCGACCTGGTCGATTACCTGATGCGTCACAACCGCCCGAGCGGTATCCAGCGCGTCGCCTTCGAAATCTGCAATGCGCTGAGCCGCCAGGACAACGGGCGCCAAGATAGCGGGGCCGGGAGGGTCGGCTTCGTCACGCGGCGGGGCGGTCCACGCGACCTCATGACGGTCGACTGGGGCGAGCTTCAGAACGCCTATGCCACGATCACCAAGGCCTTCGTGCCGGTCAAGCCGGCGCAGCAGCAAAGGCCGCGCGGCGACATCGCGCTGCCCGAGATAAGCTCCCGCAATATCCTGACCGCCGGCCTTGTCCTGCAGGGGCGGGCGCTTCTTGAGCTGTCCCGTCTGCCGCTGGTGCTGGCGTCGGTCGCCTGGAGCTCGCTGCGCGGCGTGGCGCGGCGGCATCGGCCGATCCAGACGCTGCACGGCCGGCCGCCGGCGAAGGTCAGCGATTTCGAGAGCAAGCCGCTGATGAATGCCGCCATTCCCGGCGACTGCCTGATCGTGCTCGGCTCGCCCTGGTTCCACGAGGACTATGTGAAGACGGTGCGCTGGGTGCGCGACGACCTCAGGCTCCGCTTCGGTCTGCTGGTCCACGATCTGATCCCGGTGCGCCGGCCGGAATGGTGCGACCGCAGCGTGATCACGCGCTTCGCCGCCTGGCACCGCTCGGTGCTGCCCTTCGTCGATCAGGTCTTCGCCAACAGCCGTTTCACCGCCGCCGACATCACGCAATGGGCCGAGGCGCGGGGGATCGTGCTGCGGAACCCGGTATGCCCGGTGCCGATCGGCACCGGGCTGCCTGCGGCGCCGGAAAGCCTGGCCGAGCCATCGCAGCGCCTGCCGGAAGCCGGCAGCTATGTGCTGTTCGTCTCGACCCTGGAGGCACGCAAGAACCATGCTCTGCTGTTCCGGGTCTGGCGCCGGCTGCTGGCCGACCTGCCACGCGAGCGGGTGCCGACCCTTGTCTTCGCCGGCAATGTCGGCTGGCTCGTCGCCGACCTGATGCAGCAGCTCGAAAATGCCCGGTGGCTGGACGGCAAGATCCAGCTCGTCTCCCACCCCTCGGACGAAGATCTCAGGGCGCTCTATCGCGGCTGCCGGTTCACCGTCTTCCCCTCGCTGCATGAGGGCTGGGGCCTGCCGGTCAGCGAAAGCCTGGCGCTGGGCCAGCCCTGCCTCGCCTCTGGCACCACCTCGCTGCCCGAGGCCGGCGGCGACCTCGCCCGCTATTTTGACCCTGAGAATTTCGACAGCGCCTACCGGGCGATGCGCGCCGTGCTCGACGACCCGGCCGGGCTGGAGGAATGGCGGCAAAGGGTCCGCCGCGACTTCCGCCCGGTCTCGTGGAACGAAAGCGCCGCGGCGATCCGGCAGGCGGTTGACGCGCTGGAGGTCAGTGCGACTTAGCCGCCGCCAGCTGGTCGAGCCATTTCAGGCTCGCGGCGGCAAAGCCGGAATCGAACATGTCGTTATGGCCGGCCGAAGGGGCGAAGAAGAATTCCTTCGGCTCGTTGGCCTGCGCGAACAGGTCCCGCCCTTGCTGCGGCGCGACCACCTCATCCCGCCCGCCATTGGCGATCAGCAGCGGGACTCGGATCGCCCCGATCTTCCTGATCGTCTCGAACCGGTCCTTCATCAGCAGGTCGACCGGCAGGAACCAGAAATGGCTCTTCGCCACGTCGGAGGTCGCGCGATAGGGCGACAGCAGGATCATCCCGCCGACCGGGAATTCCGTCGCCATCTGCGCCGCCACGCCGGTGCCCAGCGACCGGCCGAACAGCACGATGCCGCGCGGATCGACGCCGGATGCAATCAGGGCTTTCAGATAGGCGCGGGCATCGTCGTAAAGCCCGCTTTCGGTCGGCACGCCGGGCAGGCCGCTATAGCCGCGATACTCGCCGATCAGGACGCCATAGCCGGCGCGGATATAAATCCCGGCCACCGGCGCCGAGCTTTCGAGATCGTCGCCGTTGCCATGGAAATAGACCAGGGTCAGCGGCTTCGCCGTCGCCGGCGCGTACCAGCCTTTCAGCGCGATCCCATCGGTGGTTGTCGTCGGGAACTCCCTGAGCGCCGGGTTGGCCAGCGCCTCCCGCGGGGTGAGATATGCGTGCGAAGGAAAATAGAGCAGGCGGCGCTGAATCGAATAAACGAAGGCGACGATGCCGGCATAGAGCAGCAACAGGATCAGCAGCGCGCCGATGAGGGGCATGCTTCTGCGGGCCAGAGAGGATTCCGACATCGACGTGCCAGGACTTAGGGGGCGGTTCGAAAACTCAGGAAAGCATACCCCGATGGCCGACGACAGGAGATTTCGATCTGCTGCCGATCTGTCAGTCGACCAACGCGCCGCCCATCCGCGCCCGCCGCCAGGCAGCAGGGGTCTGGCCGGTCACCTGACGGAAATGGCGGCAGAAGTGGGACTGGTCGGCGAAGCCGGCGGCCTGGGCGATTTCGCTGAGGGGGGGCGTCGCTTTCCAGCATCAGGTCGCCGGCCAGCTTGACGCGGCGGCCGATCAGATAGGCGTGGGGCGAGCGGCCGAAGGTGCGCTTGAAGGCACGGCAGAAATAGGCGGTGCTGCGCTGCGCCACCGCGCTCATGTCTTTCAGCAGGATCGGCTCGGTCAGGTTCTCGTCGATGAAGCGGACGACCCGCTTCACCTGCCAGCCGGCCAATTGTCCGATGAAGTCGCTTTCGCCGGCGGTCCGGGCGTTGGCATCCATCGACATCTCCTTGCGTGGTTTCGCAGGCCATGATGATGGTGCGCACAAGCGCAATAGTCGTGTGATAGGTTGCGAAGAGTTGTTAAGGGGAGGACGTCTTGCTTACGGTTCATCATCTGGCGGATTCACGGTCGCAGCGGATTCTGTGGCTGGTCGAGGAGCTCGGCATTCCGTATGAGCTCAAGAAATATCCGCGCTTCCAGAACCAGTTTTCCCCGCCCGAATATCAGGCGCTGCACGGCCTGGGAAAATCGCCGGTGATCACCGATGGCGAACGCACCGTCGCCGAATCCGGGGCGATCATCGAATATATCCTCGAGGTCCATGGCAACGGCCGGATGCGGCCCCAGGCCGGCTCCGATGACTGGGTGCGCTATATCCAGTGGATGCATCTGATCGAGGGGTCGGTGATGCTGCCCTATATCCTCAATATCTATGTCGGCATGCTGGGCGACGCCGGGAAGCCGCTGCATCCTCGCGTGCACGGCGAGGTCGACAAGCACTTCCAGTTCCTGGAAACCGAGATGACCGGCCGCGACTTCGTCGTCGGCAACGACCTGACCGGTGCCGATTTCCAGCTCACCTTCCTGCTCGAGGGGGCTGAGCTCAGCGAGATGCTGGGCCCGTATCCGGCGCTCCACCGCTATCTGAAGCTGATGCAGGAACGGCCGGCCTATAAGAAGGCGCTGGAGGTCGGCGGGAGCTACGACATGCGCCGGCTGATGCCGGAGAATCAATAACGCGATTTGTAGGATGGGTTGCGCACGGCGTCATGCTTGCGAAATCCAGGCCAGGGTCGATTTCGGCGGCACCGGGCCGTCCCGGGCCTTGCCCCAGATCGGCGGCTCGAACGGCATGTCGGCCATCGCGACGGGGCGGTCGCCGAGGTTGCAGGCCAGGGTCAGGGTCTGGGCGGCATTGAGCCGCCAGCACGCGGCAACGGCCCGCTCCCCCAGCGCCTGGGCGCCGATCGACCGGGTCTCCGCCAGGGTCGGCACGATATGACGGTGGCGCAGCGCCAGCAGGTCGCGATAGAGGCGGCGCCAGCCGTCCGCCTTGCCGAAATCGATGCGGCAGGCTTCGAAGGTCGATTGCGCGTTCGGATCGGGGATCGCCTCGCGCCGCGCCGGGTCGCAGAAGGCTGGGAGCTTGGCGAATTCCTTGCGCCGGCCCTCGCGCACCGCCGCGGCCAGGTCGCCGTGGAAATCGGTGAAGAACAGGAACGGCGCGGTCGATCCCAGCTCGTCGCCCATGAAGATCAGCGGGATCTGCGGGCACAGCAGCAGCAGCAGGGCCGTGGCCGCGCGAAGCGACGCAGCGCCGGTCAGCGTGGTCAGCCGCTCGCCGAACGCGCGGTTGCCGACCTGGTCGTGGTTTTGCAGGAAGCTGACGAAAGCGCTGGGCGGCAGGTCGGCACTCGCGCTGCCGCGCGGCTCGCCGTCATGGTGGGGCGAGGGTTCGCCCTGATAGACGAAGCCCTGGGCCAGGGCGCGGGCCAGCTTCTTGGCCGGGTCGGCGGCGAAATCCCGGTAATAGGCGTGGGTCTCGCCGGTCAGCAGCACGTGCATGACATTGTGGAAGTCGTCATTCCACTGCGCATCGACAGGACCGCGCATATGCGCGGCTTCGTTGTGCTCGTTCTCGAGGACCAGGTGGATGTGGCGGCCGGGAAAGGCGCTCCGCACCTCGGCCGCCATCTCGTCGATCCAGCCGGGTTCCGAGATCGCATGGACCGCGTCGAGCCGCAGCCCATCGAAGCGGAACTCGCCCAGCCAATAGAGCGCGTTCTCGATGAAGAAGCGGCGTACCTCCTCGCGGCGGAAATCGATCCCGGCGCCCCAGGGCGTGTGGAGGTCGTCGCGGAAGAAAGCGGGGGCATAGGCGTGCAGCCAATTCCCGTCCGGCCCGAAATGGTTGTAGACGACGTCGAGGAAGACCATCAGGCCCAACGCATGGGCCGCGTCGATCAGCGCCTTGAGCTCGCCCGGGGTGCCGTAGGCGCTCTCCGGCGCGAAGGGCAGCACGCCGTCATAGCCCCAGTTGCGGTCGCCGGGAAACTCGGCGACCGGCATCAACTCGATCACCGTGACGCCAATCCCGGCCAGTACCGGCAAGCGCTCGGCCACGCCGCGATAGCCGCCCAGCAATCCGACATGCAGCTCATAGATCACCGCCTCCTGCCACGGCCGGCCGCGCCATGACTCGCACTGCCAGCCATAGGCGCCGGGACTGGTCACAAGGCTCGGCCCTTGCGCGTCGTCCGGCTGGAAGCGAGAGGCCGGGTCGGGCACCAGCGTGCCGTCGGGCAGGCGGAAGCGATAGCGCGCGCCGGCCCCGACCGGCGCCTCGGCCTCGTGCCAGCCCCCTGTCTGGGGCGCCATCGGCAACGGCCTCCGGCCCTCGATCTCCAGCATCATGCTATGGGCGCCGGGCGCCCACAGGCTGAAATGTGTCCCGTCTCGCCTGATTGCCGGCCCGAACTGGAACTTGCGCGCCCTCATGCCGGCACCGGGGCGACATGGGCCGAAAAGACGGCGAAATTGACGCTCAGCCCATCCCAGGTCGACACTAGCGGATAGGGCGAGCCGGGTTGCAGCCGCTCGGGCGCGCTGACCAAGGTGACCTCCACAGCGTCGATGGTCCGAATTGCACGGTTGACGCTGGTACAATCGGCCTGGAGGTCGATCTGTTTCCTGCGAAATCGCCGCAGGCGCGAACGCGAAATGATCTGTTGCTCAGCCGCCCAAAGCGGGATCGGCGAGCGCGCTTGCCAGCGCGCTGGCGGCGTCGGTCACGCGTTGGTCGGGCGCGCGGATCGCGCGCATCGCCGCGAGCGCGGCCTCGGCGGATCGCTCGATATCGATCAGGCGCTGCATCTCCCCGGCCGACAGGGTCACGATCGACGGATCGCCCGATTTGCGTACGTTAAGAGGAGAGGCTGAGAACGACCTGGGGGTCGGCTTCCAATCGAAACCGCCCCGTTGGAGAGGCAACTGCGATGTATTCATGCGATATTTCCCCCAATTGCGAGAACAGCGCGCACCCGGACCGGTTCTGCGTGCTTGCGGCACGTCTTTCGTCAGAATACGCCGACCTGACCGGATTTGCGCTGACAGATAGTTCTTGCCGTAATGCCCGGCAGGCCTTCACCCGAAACCGTTAACCCGACGAGTCGGGTTTCTGTTCCCAAGATTCGGGCCGGTGTTCGGCAAATGGATCGTCCGCGGAAGAGTGGATTTGGTCGGTTCTTGTGTAAGATTTTGCTCTTTTCGACATTAATCCTCGACAAGTTTCATCGGTGTCATACATTAGTGCCAGAAAACACAAGGGGAGAGGGTGACGCGATGGCGGATGGCCATCTCACCATCGAGGGCGAAATAGAGGCTGCTGGCAGCACGGTCCAGGTGCGCAACTACGACACGGCGGCGGAGGAGCTGGACGAGACCACGGCATGGCCGGCCTACACGCTGATCCGGGCCCTGGGACCGGTCAGCTACAGCGCCAATACCGGCGCGGGCCGTTTCCTGGGCTTTGGCGACGTGTTCTTCGTCCCGTCGGGAATCCCGCTCAAGTATCAGGGGATTGGCGGTCCCTACCGGCATGTCACCTGCCGGCTGGACAGCGATGTGTTCGAGGACATGACCGATTTCCAGAACCGCTGGGACCATACCCTGGCCAAGGCCTGCCGCAATATCCGTTCGCCGCAGCTCAATGCCGCGCTGCTGCGCCTGGCCCAGGAAACGCTGACCCCGTCCTTCGCTTCCGACCTGCTGGTCGACTCGATCGCCAATATCATCACCGTCGATCTGGTGCGCTATCTGCGTTGCGAGCTGGGTGAGGCGCCGAAGGCCAAGGGCGGCCTGGCGCCCTGGCAGATGCGGCGGATCGAGGAATATGTCGAGGATTCGCCGGATACGTCGCTGTCGATCGGCATACTGGCCGATCTCTGCGGCATAAGCGGCGGCCATCTCATGCGCGCCTTCAAGCAGACGACCGGCGAGACCGTCCATGCCTATGTCGAGCGGGTGCGCCTCGCCAAGGCCCAGCGCCTGCTGTGCGAGACCGACCTGCCGCTCAAGGTCATTGCCGCCGAGCTCGGCTTCAGCACGCCGAGCAGCTTTTCCTTCGCCTTTCGCCGCGCCACCGGCGGCACGCCGGCCAGCTTCCGCGAGCAGCTGTACCGGGCGGCGGTGAAGCCCCCGAGGCTGAAAGCTCACTAAGCCCAAAAGCTCACTAAGATTATATTTCCAGGCATGAAGCATTCTCGTCGCTTCCGGCCGGCGAAGTGCTGCTTGCCGGGAAACGAATATTCCTCCAGCGTCCCCGCCAAACGCCTGCGCGCGCAGGCGCGGCGGTTCAGCTCTGAGGAAACAAGTGATCGAATTCGATCCTTATTCGGAAACGCTGTTCGCCGATCCTTTCCCGACTTACAAGGCGTTGCGTGACGAAGCGCTGGATCTTTACTTGGAGCCATACAATTGTTTCTTTTTGTCGCGATTCGAGGACGTTCACAGCGCCTGCCGTAACAAGGCCTTTTCCCACGCCCGCGTCCTTCCCAGGGAACGCCGGTGGCCGCGTATTCCTCGCGCTGCCAGCCGACACCGAAGCCAGCGATCACACGCCCTGCGACAGCACGTCGAGCGTGGCGATCTGTTTCGCCAGCAGCACGGCGGGGCGCAGCGGCGCGATCATGATGCCGGTCGAAAGCCCGATCCGTGTGGTCGTGCCGGCCAATGCGGCCAGATAGACGATCGGCTCCGGCCAGGGGTCGTTCAGGTCCTGGTAATATGTGCCGTACGGGTAGGCGTCCTTCCCGGACTCGGTGATCAGCAGATGCTCGGCAAGGCTGACCTGATCCAGCCCCAGCGCGTCGGCCAGCCGGATCAGCGGCAGGACCGCGGCGAAATCGCCGCCGAACCAGGTCTGCATATGGCTCAGATTGATGCAGACGCCGGCCATGAAGCTGTTCCGTCAGACGGTGTTCAGCAGCTTATCACGCGGGGTTTCATAGGCGTCGAGGGTCAGGACGCGGACGATGTCGATCGGTCCGGGCGGTGCGTCGACCAGGCCGACATCGAAGACACGGTCCAGCCACAGCCACAGGATCGCGTTGGCCGGGAAGGTGCCGCCCTTGAGCGGCTTGACGACGTCGATGGTGACGCGCTTGGCCTTGGCGCCGTCCGCCAGCCGGCGACCCCAGTCGCGGGCGTCGGCGATGAAATCCGCCTCCCCGGCATAGGCGCGGCGGTTCAGCAGCAGGGCGTATTTCTGGATCCGGCCGGTTTCGTATCGGCGCGGCGGCCCGGCCAGCAGGCTCTCCTCGGCGACGGCATGGAACCGTTCCGGCCCGACGAACTGATCCGCGTCCGCCCGGAGCATCTCGCCGGCCGGCGAGTTATCCAACGCATCGACGGCCGCTGGGTTGGCAAGCCAGAATTCCGAGATGACGTCGAATTCGGCGTTGCTGGGGGCGATCAGGTGATTGCGGACATATTTGGTGAAGCGAACATGCTGAATCGCCAGCGGGGCATGCCGGGTCTCGTAATAATCGCGAAAGGCGTCGCGGCTCAGTTCCGGCCGTCTGCGGGACATGACGATCGTCTTCACGGAACGGCCGCCTTCATCGGATCCAGCGGCCGCCTTGCGGCGAGCATCGGTGCCATTCCGGCCGCGGCGGGGGGCGGCCGGCGTGACGATTGAACAACTCTTTGTACTCTTTCAAGGTGTTTATTCCTTGCGCCGCCAATATGATGCGGTCGAGCCCGGCCGCCATGCGGCGGCGCGCCCGGCGGCGATCCGATCGACCGGCCCCATGGGTGGAAGTTGGCGTTCGTTATCTTCCATGTGGCGCTCGCCGATCAAGGGCGGGAGGCTGGCCGCCGCCCGGCATTCGCGCGATCCCGCCGCCATGCCGCCCAGGGTCGGCGGGCCTATATTGGCTAATGTAACGCCAATCACTGCCACGGGTGTTTCACCTGCCGATTTGAGCCTGCAATTTTGCAGCGGATTCCCGCCGGCCCAACCGGCGCGGCGCAAGCAAAACGCTCATGCTGTTCTTTCCGCGATCAAAAGCGGCCACCCCGCGGCGGCGTGACTACTGTGCGATATGTCGCAGCAGGTTTTGCGCGCGCAGCAGATCGGGCCGCTCGAACCCCTCGGTGAAGCGGGCATAGGCCGCGCGGAGCAGTTCCCCTCCCTCGGCCGGGCGGAACTGCGCCAGGTCGATGGCGGTGCGGAGTTCCCAGGTCAGCGCGCCCTGGCCGTGCGCCAGCTCGACTGCCTGCCGCAGCAGCGCCTCGGCTTCGCCGTCATTGCCGCTTGCCAGAAGCAGCCCGGCCTTGACCCGCAGCAATTCGGCCACGAACCATCGATGGCCCAGGGCGCCGGTCCGCGCCAGTGCCTCCTCGATCGTTGCCAGCCCCTCGTCGACCTGTCCGGCTTGACGAAGGATATCCGCGAAGTTGCTGAGGATCAGCGGGAAGAACGGGCCGAAACCGGTGGCGCGGAACTTCTCGGCGGCCGCGCGGAAGGCCGCGATGCAGGCGGCGCCGTCGCCGCGCAGGTTCATCAGCATTGCAGAGAAGCATTGGCCCATCGCCCCCGAGACGCCGAGGTCGTGCCGGCCGGAGAGTTCGATCAGCCGTCCGACAAAAAACTCCGCCCTGGCGAGGTCGCCGATGAAAAGCGAGATCAGGCAGGCCGACTGACGCAGCAGATTGACCTGCGACAATGCGTGTCCGGTCGCCAGCGCGTGGGCGTAATTGCGGTCCTCGGTGCGCAGCGCCTGGTCCGGCGTGCCTTGCAGGAACATCAGCAGCGTCTGCATCGAACGGTCGATGACATACTGCTCCATATGGCGGTGGATGAGCTGGGCGCGCCGTACCGGCGCCGGCGGCCGGTTGAGCACGCGGTCGGCATATATCCTGGCTTCGGCGAAATTGCCTCCTTCGAAGATGAAGCCGCCCACCATCCGATCGGCCATGGCCAGATAACCGTCGTCCCGGCTGGCCCGGGCTACGTCGCGGAGCCGCTGGATTTCGGACCAGGCCAGAGTCCGCTCGCCGCGGACATTATGGGTGGAGGCCAGGGCCCAGAGGGCGAGCACCCGATGGTCATCGTCGTCCAGCGCATCGGCGAGCTCGAGCACCACCGACAGCGGGTGGCGTCCGTCCACCAAGGTCACGGTCGAGACGACACAGCTGCGCAACGCCAGCAGCCGCATCCTCTGTCGACGGTCCGCATCGGGGCTTTCCAGATAGGACAGCGCCCGGTCGAACCGCCGGCGGCATTCGTCCGACAGCGACAGCTGAAACCAGAGCGAGGCGCCGGCGATCGTCAGTGCGATGCCGAGATCCACGTCGCCGCCGGCGGAAAATGCCCATTCCATCGCACCCCGCAGATTGTCGAGATGTGGCCCGTAGAAACCGAGCCATTCGGGCATCGGCCGCGTGCTCAGCTCGGTTTCGGCACTGGCGAACAGCTTCAGGTAATATTCCGCGTGCCGCCGCGCGGCGGCGTCGAACTCGCCGCAGTCCCTGAGCCGGTCCAGCCCATAGGCGCGTGTTGTATCGAGCAGGCGGTACCTGACGCTCGGGCCGGCGATATCGGCGACGATCAGCGACTTGTCGACCAGATTGGCCAGATATTCGACCGCCTCGATCCGGGGGCCGGCCTGGACCGATTGCGCAGCCTCCAGCCCGAAGGGGCCGATGAAGACCGCAAGCTGCCGCAGCACGGCCTGTTCGGCCGTCGGCAGCCAGTTATAGCTCCATTCCAGCGCCGCGCTCATCGTCCGGTGGCGCGGGACTGCGGTGCGCTTGCCGGTGGTGACCAGGCTGAACCGGTCATCCAGCAGCTGGGCCAGCCCGGAAATGCCGAACGTATCGACCCGCCCGGCCACCAGCTCGATCGCCAGCGGAATGCCGTCCAGCCGTCGGCAGATATGGGCGATGATTGGCGCGTCCGCGTCGGTCATCTGGAAACTATCGAGGATCGCCGCCGCGCGCTCGGCGAACAGCTCGATCGCGGGGAAGTTGACTGCGTCGCGGGCACTGATATCCGCCGCCTGCGGCGCGACCGGCAAGGCGGGCAGGCGCCGCACCTGCTCGCCCTCCGCCCGCAGGGGCTCACGGCTTGTGGCCAGGATATGGACGCCGGAGGCGAAGCGGATGGCCTGCTCTGCAAAGGCGGCTGTGCCTTCCAGAACGTGCTCGCTGCTGTCGAGCACGATCAGCATTGTTTTCTCGCGCAGGAAGGCGATCACGCCGGCAAGCGGATCGCGCCCAGCGGTTACCAATCCGAGGGTAGCGGCAAGCGTGCTCGGCACCAGCTCCGGGTCGGCGATCGGCGACAGGTCGACGAAGCGGACTCCGTCCGGATAGTTCATCGCCACGGCATCGGCGACGCCGAGCGCGACCCGCGTCTTGCCGATTCCCCCAGGCCCCACCAGGGTGATGAACCGCAGCCGCGGCAGGTCCGCGATAATCGCCTCGACGGTCTCGGCGCGGCCGATCATGCGCGTCAGCACGACCGGCAAGTCGTGGCGCCGCTCTGCGGCCGGCGCCGGGCGCGGAGCGGGCGCCGGTGTGCCGGCCGAAACCGACGCCACGAAGCTGTAGCCCCGGCCGGGCACGTTGACGATGAAGCGGCGGCCGGCGCGGCCATCCCCCAGCGCGCGGCGCAGGGCGGCGACATGCACCCGCAGGCTGCCTTCGTCGACCGTCACCTCCGACCAGACGCGCGCCATCAGCTCATCCTTTCCGACCACTGTGGCGGCGGTCTCGATCAGGTCGATAAGGGTATGCAGCGCGCGGGCGCCAAAGAGAACAGGGG
>CAZNNJ010000071.1:0-12971 GCA_964574305.1 uncultured Rhodospirillales bacterium
GGAGCCTGGGCCCCCTGCCGGAAGGGCGTTCTTTCGCCGGGGGCGCCAGCCTGCCGTGCGCCGGCCTCAGCGCGGGGAATTCGCTGCGCGGCGGCCCCACGGCCAAGACGACAGCGCCGGGGGAGACGGTGCTGATCCAGGGCACTGGCGGCGTGTCGCTGTTCGCGCTGCAATTCGCCAAGGCCAGCGGCTGCGAGGTCATCGCCACCACCTCGACGCCGGAGAAGGCGGAACGGCTGAAGGCGCTGGGCGCCGACCATGTCATCAATTACGCCGAACATCCTCAATGGGCCGGAGAAGTGTTGGAGCTGACCGGCGGTCGCGGCGTCGATCTCGCGGTCGAGGTCGGTGGGCCCAACACGCTGCCGCAATCGGTGGCTTCGATGCGGATCGGCGGGCGGATCGCGCTGATCGGTATCGTCGCCGGCATGGGCAGCATCGATTACATGCACCTGCTGCCGATCAACCATAAGGTGCTGACCGTCTTCGCCAACGGCATGGGCAGCCGCCGCGACCTGGAGGCTATGCTGCGCTTCGTCGACCGCCAGGGCATCCGCCCGGTGATCGACCGGATATTCCCCTTCGCCGAGGCGCCGGACGCCTTTCGTCATTTCGGCCACCGCCGCCATGTGGGCAAGGTCATCATCGAAAACTGAGTGGAGGAAACGATGCCGGATCAGACCACGCCGCGCTTCCCGTTCGGCATTCCCAATTGCTGGTATGTCGTCGCCGCTTCCAATATGCTCGCGCCCGGCGAGATGAAGGGTGTCCGCTATTTCGGCGAGGAGCTGATCCTGTTCCGCGGCGAGGACGGTGTGCCCGGCCTGATCGATGCCTATTGCGATCATCTGGGCGCGCACCTGGCCTATGGCGGCAAGGTCTCAGGCAACGCGGTTCAATGCCCTTTCCACGGCTGGCGCTGGAACGGAGAGGGGCGCTGCGCCGCCATTCCTTATGCCACGATCGTTCCACCCAGCGCCCGCATCCGCGCCTATCCGCTGCGCGAGCATTCCGGCTTCATCTGGGCCTGGTACGACAAGGAGGGCAGGGAGCCGCGCTTCGTGGAGCCTTCTATTCCGCAATATGACGATCCGACCTGGACGTCGGACTGGATCACCTATGAATACCGGGTCAAAACCCACCCGCAGGAGATTTTCGAGAACGGGATCGACTATCCCCACTTCGCCTTCGTCCATGGCTTCGAGTTCCCGGCGGGCGCCGAGTTCGTGTTCGACAAACACGAACATATCTGGCGGCACAGCACCAATCGCGGCACCGAAATCTGCGAGGGTGGGCGCGAGGATGTGCGGCAGGAGGGGCGGATCACTGGCCTTGGCGTCTCGGTCCTCAGGATCACCGGTGAGCTCGACGTCATCATCTTTTTCGCGACGACGCCGATCACGGCGGAGGAACTGCATGTCCGCCTCTGCATCATCGCAAATCTGCGGCACGGCGATGAGGTGCTTGAGAAGCTCAAATCCTATGCGGATTCCCAGGCGCGGACGCTGACCGAGGACTTCGACATCTGGGAGCACAAGAAATTCCGCAAGGAGCCCAGACTGTGCCATCGCGATGGGCCGATCGGCGAATATCGCCGGTGGGCCGCGCAATTCTATGCGTGACGGACGTGCCCACGCGAATCGGTAAGATTGGCTAAACGGTGGGATTGACAGCCGCCCGAGTAATGCTCACTGTTAGCATAAGTACCCAAGAAGCTTTGGGCCAACTGGCTAACGTAAGCGTTTAAGGACTGGGATCCCCTTCCATGCTGACAACCCTCGACCGGTCTCGGCCGGTATCCCTCGAATATTCTCCGGCCATTGCCGCCGCGACCGCGCCGCTGTACCAGCGCGTCTCCCGCATCATGCCGGCGATGGAGTGGCCGGTTCACGCGCCCTATGTCGCCGAGATCAACCGGCTGAAGCGCGAGATGAACGCGATGATCCTGGCGCACAATTATCAGACGCCGGAAATCTTCAACTGCGTCGCCGACGTGGTGGGCGACAGCCTGGCCCTGGCGCGCGAGGGCGCCAAGACCGACGCCGACATCATCGTCATGGCCGGCGTTCATTTCATGGCCGAGACCGCCAAGATCCTGAGCCCGGAAAAGACCGTGCTGATCCCGGACGTGCGCGCCGGCTGCTCGCTGGCGGAATCGATCACCGCCGCCGATATCCGCCTGCTGCGCCAGCGCTATCCGGGCGTCCCGATCGTGGCCTATGTCAACACGTCGGCCGACGTGAAGGCCGAGGTCGATATCTGCTGCACCTCCGCCAATGCGGTGCAGATCGTGGAATCGCTGGGCGTGCCAGAGGTGATCTGCCTGCCGGACGAATATCTGGCCCAGTATGTCGCCAGCCAGACCAAGGTGAAGATCATCACCTGGCACGGCCATTGCGAGGTGCATGAGCGCTTCACCGGCGCCGAAATCCGCCGCCTGCGCGAGGGCCAGGACAACCTGATCGTGCTGGCTCATCCGGAATGCCCGCAGGATGTGCTGGCCGAGGCCGATTATGTCGGCTCGACCGCCGGAATGTCGAACTTCGTCGGCGACCGCCAGCCCAAGCGCGTGGTGCTGATCACCGAATGCTCGATGGCCGACAATGTCGCCGTGCAGAATCCGGGGGTCGAGTTCCTGCGCCCGTGCAATATGTGCCCGCACATGAAGCTGATCACGCTGCCCAAGATCCTGCACGCGCTGCAGACCATGACGACCGAGGTCGTCGTCGATCCCGACGTCGCGGCCCGCGCGCGCCGCTCGGTCGAGAACATGCTGGCCGTCGGCCGCAAGTAGACGAGATGCTCCCGCAATATCTCGTGCGCGAAGCGGTCCAGCGCGCTTTGGCCGAGGATATCGGCCGCGGCGACATCACCACCGATGCGCTGATAGACGCCAGCGTTCCAGCCTCCGCCCGCCTGATGGCGCGGGAGCAGGGGATTGTCGCCGGATTGGACCTTGCCGAGGCCGCCTTTCGCGGCGTCGAGAAGAGAGCACATGGCCAAAACACCGAGCCCGATATCGTCTTCGAACGGCTGATCCCGGACGGCCGGCCAGTCAAGGCCGGCGACGTCATCGCCCGCATCTCCGGCAGCGCCCGCGCGCTGCTGTCGGCCGAGCGGGTGGCGCTCAATTTCATGACCCATATGTCGGGCATCGCCAGCCTGACCGGCCGCTATGTCGCCGCCGTCGCCGGCACCGGGGCGCGGATCGTCGATACCCGCAAGACCCTGCCGGGCCTGCGCGTGTTCGAGAAATACGCGGTCCGGATGGGCGGTGGCGTCAACCATCGTTTCGCCCTCGACGATGCGGCGATGATCAAGGACAACCATGTCGTGGCCGCCGGCGGCATCGGCCCGGCGGTGCGCCAGGTGAAGGCCGCGGTCGGCCACATGGTCAAGGTCTGCTGCGAGGTCGACCGGATCGACCAGATCGAGGACGCGCTGGCAGCCGGCGCCGACGTGCTGCTGCTCGACAATATGAGCCCCGAGACCTTGGCCGAAGCGGTGCGGCTGATCGACGGCCGCGCCGTTGCCGAGGCGTCCGGCAAGGTCTCGCTGGAGACCGTGGCGGCGATCGCGGCGAGCGGGGTCGACGTCATCTCGGTCGGGCGCCTGACCCACAGCGCCCCGGCGCTGGATATCGCCCTCGATTTCGACGGGTGAGCGGGCTCGTCACAGAGCGGCTCAGGCTGCGTACCTGGCGCGACAGCGACCTCGAGCCCTTTGCCGCGCTCAACGCCGACCCCGAGGTCATGCGCCATTTCCCCGAACCGCTCGACCGCGCCGCCTCGGATGCTCTGGTCGGCCGCATCATGGCTCATTTCGACCGCCACGGCTTCGGCCCCTGGGTGGTCGAAATCCCCGGCGTCACCGATTGCGCCGGCTTCGTCGGTCTGATGGTCCCGGCCTTCGAGGCGCATTTCACCCCCTGCATCGAAGTCGGCTGGCGCCTGGCACGGCCATACTGGGGCAAGGGTTACGCCACCGAGGCGGCGAAGGCCTCGCTCGACTATGCCTTCAACACCCTTCACGCCGACGAGGTCGTCGCCATCACCGTCCCGGCTAACCGGCCGTCGCGCGCGGTCATGGAAAGGCTAGGCATGATCCACGACCCGGCGGGCGATTTCGACCACCCGAACCTGCCGGCGGGGCATCCGCTGCAGCGGCATGTGCTGTATCGGAAGCGGCGTTTCTAATTGCTGTAGGGTGGGCTGAGCGCAGCGAAGCCCACCATCCAGCGCGTTGAACGGTGGGCTTCGCTGCGCTCAGCCCACCCTACAAGGGGCGGAATCTCAATTCGGCAGATAAACCGCCACCCCCATCTTCGTCCCTGCGTCGCGCACCAGGCTGGCGAAGCGTTTCAGGTCGGCGATGGCGCGTTCGGCCGTCTGGCGGGCAGGGGCGGTCGGCGCGGCGGGCAGGGTCTCGCGCTCGAGCGGGCTTTCCAGCATCGAGACCGATTCCTCGGCATGGTCGAGGGCGTGGGCGATGCGCTGGGCCATCGCCGGGTCGATGCGGCCGACGATAAGGCTGAGGCCCGGCCTCGTCTCGCCGCCGAAATCGCCGGTCCAGACATTGCGGATGCCCCTGAGCGCGAAGACGAAGTCCTGGTAGTTCTGGGCGCTGAAGCGCGAGGTCAGCTTGCGCGGGTCCTTGGCGTCGAGCGCAGCGGCAAGCCGGTCGATCGCCAGCTCCTGGCCCGCCAGCTGGGCGGCGCCGTTCATGATCCGGCCCAGCGCCTCGCGCTGGTTCAGCAGCCGGAAGGCGGCGGCGTAGCTGTTGCGGCTTTTCGGGTCCCAGGATTCGACCAGGTAATGCATATCGTCGACCAGCATGTCCGCGGTCAGCTTGAGATAGGCGCGGCGGCGGTCGTTATTGGGCTGGTTGGGCAGATAGTCGGTGACCGGCCGGTCACCGGGGTCGCCGATCTCACCGGCCGGCTCCTGGCCCCACAGCAGGAATTCGATCGCGTGCCAGCCGGTGACGGCATGGCCGGCTTTGACCTGGGCGATCAGGGTCTGGCGGGTCAGCGCCTGCTTCATGTCGTTGACGATGCCGGCGGTCGGGTTGTCCTCGACATAGTCGATCGCCGCCGGGTTCACCGGCCAGCCGTCCAGCCGGTTCAGCGGTCCCTGTTCGTTGTCGGCGGCGTCGATCGGGCCGTCATAGAAGCGGAAGGCCTCGGTCAGCAGCCAGCTGCGGCGGGCATTGGTCCAGGCGTCGCGGGCCCGGGTCAGCGTGTCGTCGTCGGGCGTAGCCAGGAAGGCATTGATCGCGCTGTGCAGATTTTGCGCATCGGCCAGCGCCGCCGCATAGGTGTCGGCGACCAGCTGGGCATAGCCCTGGATCTCGGCCTTGGCGTCGAAATTGGATGTCCGCCGGTCCGCGCCGGCGATGCGGTAGGTGAGGGGCGCTTTTGCCGCAGGCTGAGCCACGCCGCCCGCCGGCTTGGCCGTTTCGGCGGCGAAGCTATGGCCCGTAACCGCGAGCCCGAGGGCGAGAGAGACAAGAATACCTTTGGAGGGGATATTTTTGTAACTCAATGAATTGTCCCGCATTGTCCAGGGAAGGTGGAAACCTGTCGAGCCAGCTTCATACAAGGCCCGCCGGGCGTGCGCTAGGGGCGTTTGCCCTTGGATTTATGCCGCGCGGGACAAAGGTTTCCGATGATGCATACATGGTATGCTGTTGTTTAGGTGCAGTGCGGGACCCCGAATCATTGACTCGCCGGGCTTCGTACGTATGTTCACCTCACCGCCGCCGATGGGCGCGGCTCAATCTTCGTATTCGACAGCACGGAAGTCTGACTGCCATGCGGCGGCCATGATTTTCTATTACGCCGAGGAAGATGTCTCGCGCGGCTGAGCTGCCCCGGCAGCGACCCCGCCCACAGCAGATGGGAAAGATACATATGCACAAACCGCTCGCCGGAAAGAACGTCGCAATCTTGGTCGCCAGCGGCTTCGAAGAGCTGCAGATGACCGAGCCGCAGAAGGCTCTGCTCGCGCTCGGCGCGACCGTGAAGCTGGTCGGGCCGGAGAGCCTGGCCAACGGCTGGCACGGCGATTCCTGGGGTCATTATTTTCCGGTGGACGGCCAGCTCTCCTCGATGCTGTCGGCCGACTATGACATGCTGCTGGTTCCCGGCGGCGCGCGCAGCCTGATCAAGCTGGCGCAGACGCCCCATACCAAGCGCGTCGTTTCCGCCTTCGTCGACGATCAGAAGCCGGTGGCCCTGGTTGGCGACGGCGTCGAAATCCTCGTGATCGCCGATCGCGCCGAGGGCACCACCGTCACCGGCGCCGAGCAGAGCCAGGCCGCGCTGGGAGGCGCCAAGGCCCAGTGGACCGACGAGCCGATCCAGATCCACGGCAACGTTCTCTCCGCCAAGGGCGACGATATCGCGCTCTTCGTCAGCGAGATGACCAACCTGTTCCTGGGCCAGGAGCAGGTGCGGGACGCGGCGTAAGCCGCTCCCCTGAAGGTCAGGACCTAACGCATGCGTGCAGAAACCCAAGCAATCGCCGACGACATCGAACGGTCGTTGACGTTGCTGAGGAGGCATCTTTGACTGGGAGAACGCGCTCCGCCGCCTCTCCGAGCTGAATGCCCTATCCGAAGATCCTGCCCTGTGGAACGATGCGGGGAAAGCGCAAGCGCTGATGCGCGAGCGCACCCAGCTCGACCAGAAAATCGCCGCCGTCCAGGAAATCGAGCGGGACCTCGCCGACAATCTCGGCCTGATCGAGATGGGCGAGGCTGAAGGCGAATCCTCGATCGTCGACGAGGCCATGGCTGCGCTGCAGGCGACCAAGGAAGCCGCCGCCAAGAAGGAGCTGGAAAGCCTGCTTTCGGGCGAGGCCGACCCCAACGACTGCTTCCTGGAAGTGAATGCCGGCGCCGGCGGCACCGAGGCCCAGGACTGGGCCGAGATCCTGCTGCGCATGTACACGCGCTGGGCCGAGCAGCATGACTACAAGCTGACCCTGATCGACGAATCCCCCGGTGAAGAAGCCGGCATCAAGTCGACGACCCTCCAGGTGTCGGGCACCAACGCCTATGGCTGGCTGAAGACCGAATCCGGCGTGCACCGGCTGGTCCGTATCTCGCCGTTCGACAGCAATGCGCGGCGCCATACCAGCTTCGCCTCGGTCACGGTCTGGCCGGTGATCGACGAGAATATCGAGATCGAGGTGCTGGACAAGGACCTGCGGGTCGACACCTACCGCGCCTCGGGCGCCGGCGGCCAGCATATCAACAAGACCGACAGCGCCGTGCGCATCACCCATATCCCGACCGGGATCGTGGTCGCGTCGCAACAGGAACGCTCGCAGCATCAGAACCGCGCCAAGGTGATGACGATGCTGAAGGCGCGCCTCTACGAACTGGAGCTCAGGAAGCGCGAGGAAGAGGTCGCCGCCTTCCAGGGCGAGAAGAGCGAGATCGGCTGGGGCCACCAGATCCGCTCCTATGTCATGCAGCCCTACCAGATGGTGAAGGACCTGCGCACGGGCGTGGAAAAAGGCAACGCCCAGGGCGTGCTCGACGGTGATATCGACGATTTCCTGGCGGCCTCGCTCGCTGCCCGGGTCAAGGGCAACGAGGTCGACGCCTAGGCGCCGCCGACCCTAGGCGTCCCCAACCACATCGACCGGCTGCGGATTGTCGCCCGCCACCCAGCGATAGACCACCCCCGCGAGGATCGCGCCGACAATCGGCGCCACCCAGAACAGCCAGAGCTGGCTCAGCGCCCAGTCGCCGACGAACAGCGCGGGACCGGTGCTGCGCGCCGGATTGACCGAGGTGTTGGTGACCGGAATGCTGACCAGGTGGATCAAGGTCAGGCACAGGCCGATCGCGATGGGCGCAAAACCCTTCGGCGCGCTGCCATGGGTCGATCCCATGATGACGAACAGGAAGCCGAAGGTCATCACCACCTCCGACACCAGCCCGGCGGCCATCGAATAGTGCCCTGGGGAATGGTCGCCATAGCCGTTGGCGGCAAAGCCGGCATGGACATCGAAGGCCGGATTTCCGCCGGCGATCACATAGAGGATGCCCGCGCCGGCGATCGCGCCCAGTACCTGGACAACGATATAGGGAATAAGATCGGAGGCGGGGAAACGCCCGCCGGCCCATAGCCCGACGGATACGGCGGGGTTGAGATGACAGCCGGAAACATGACCGATCGCAAAGGCCATGGTGAGTACCGTCAGCCCAAAGGCCAGCGAGACGCCCAGCAATCCGATGCCGACATTGGGGAAGGCGGCGGCAAGAACAGCGCTGCCGCAGCCGCCCAGAACCAGCCAGAGCGTTCCGATGAATTCCGCCGTGAGACGCTTGATCATTCCGTCCCTCCCTTTGCTTATTCGCGGCGACTATACCACGAAACGCGGAGAAACGGCGTAAATTACTGTAACGATTGCAATGACGGACTCATGGCCGCGTGTCAGCGGCCGCCCATCACCAATATGTCGGGGTTCTTGAAACCCGGTTTGCCGTAGCGCAGCGGCGATCCGTCGACCTCGGTCACAAGGCCGCCAGCGGCATTCACCAGCGCATAGCCGGCGGCTGTATCCCACTCATAGGACAGGCCGAATCCCGGATAGAGGTCGGCCGCGCCACGGGCGACGTCGCCGAATTTGAAGGCGCGGCGGCGGCGGACGCGTTCGGCGATCCGCACGGTTTCCAGGTACCGTTCCAGCTTTTCGTTGGTCCGGCGGTAGGAGCTGGTGACGGTCAGCTTGCCGTCGGCGGGCAAAGGGCGGACATGGATGGCGTCGCGGCCGTCCTTGGTCTCATGCCAGGCATGGCCGTGGCCGGCGGCGGAATAAAGCTCGTCGGCGACCGGGGCGTACATGACGCCCAGCACCGGCTGGCCGGCCTGGATCAGCCCGATCAGCACGGTGAACTCGCCGGTCTGGCCGATGAATTCCTTGGTTCCGTCCAGCGGATCGACCAGCCAGAAATTGCCGCGCGAGATGTCCGGCACCTCGCCGGCCTCAACGCCCTCTTCCGACACGACCGGAATATTGGGGGTCAGCGCCGAAAGGCCGGGGCGCAGGATGCCGTCGGAGGCATGGTCAGCGGCGGTCACCGGGCTGCCGTCCTGCTTGACGATCACAGGCGTGCCGGACTGGTAGAGGCCGAGAATGGCGGCGCCCGCCTTCCTGGCCAGGATTTCGACCTGCGGCAGCAGCGCGACTCGTTGATTTTCTGTGAGCATGCGTAGAGTTATGACATGAGTGCGGGCAAAGTCGGCATGCGCGAGTCCGTTACCAGATATACAATCCTAATGGGGCCGTTCGGATGAATGTTCCTACGTTGTCAGCGTTGTGCGGAATGTTCTTGGCTGCGGGACTCACCTCTACCAGTTTTGCCGCCGAACGTGTCGTTTTCATGACCGACTGGAAGCCGGAGGCGGAGCAGGGCGGCTTTTACGAGGCCCAGGCGCTGGGCCTCTATGCCAAGCATGGGCTGGACGTCCAGATCCGCTCGGGCGGCTCGGGCGCCAACCCGCAGCAGTTGATGGCGGCCGGCGCTGTGGACATGGCGATCGGCTCCAACAGCTTCTTCGCGCTCAATCTGGTCAAGGCCGGCGCGCCCGTCGTCGCCGTGATGGCGAGCTATCAGAAGGACCCGCAGGTGCTGATCCTGCACCCGGAGGACAAGGCGGCCGGTCCGGCGGACCTCAAGGGCCGGCCGATCATGATCTCCGATGCTTCGATCGACACGATGTGGGCCTGGATGCGCACCAAGTTCGGCTTCAGCGACAAGCAGATCCGCAAATATACCGGCAACGCCGCGCCCTTCCTGGTCGACAAGACCGCGATCCAGCAGGGCTACGTCACGTCCGATCCCCTGGTGATCGAGAAGATGGGCCATTTCAAGCCCAAGCTCTTCCTGCTCGCCGATTTCGGCTATTCGACCTACGGCTCGCTGGTGCTGGTGAAGAGCGACTGGGTCGCCACGAAGCCGGATGTGGTGAAGGCCTTCGTCGAGGCCTCGATCGAGGGCTGGAAGGCCTATCTCTACGGCGACGCCGCCCCGGCCGATGCGTTGATCAGGAAGGGCAATCCGGACATGACCGACGAGATCCTGTCCTACGCCCGCGACCGGATGAAGGAATACGGCATCATCGATTCCGGCGACACCAAGATGCTGGGGATCGGCGCGATGACCGATGCGCGCTGGGCCGACTTCACCAAGATGGCGACGGGCCAAGGGCTCTATCCCGCCGATATCGATTACAAGAAGGGCTATACGCTCCAGTTCATCGGCAAGGGCTATGGGCTGGATGGGCGGTAGGGCCGGTTTGCAATCTACATGCTGACCCTCTCCCGCATCACCAAGACATACCCCACCGGCCTCCTTGCCCTCGACCATGTCGACATGACCATCGAGGCCGGCTCCTTCACCAGCATCGTCGGCCCGTCCGGTTGCGGGAAAAGCACCTTGCTCAGGATGATCGCCGGGCTGGATCAGCCCAACGGCGGCGTCATCGAAGGCCGGCCCGCCGAGGTTGGGCTGGTGTTCCAGGATGCGACGCTGATGCCCTGGGCTGACGTCCAGGCCAATGTCTATCTGCCGCTCAGGCTGGCGGGTGTGACGCGCGCCGACGCCGCGCCGCGCGTCGCCGAAGCGCTGGCGCTGGTCGGGCTCACCGACTTCTCCCATGCCTATCCGCGTGCCCTGTCGGGCGGTATGAAGATGCGTGTCGCCATCGCCCGGGCCCTGGTTACCCGGCCGCGCCTGCTGCTGATGGACGAGCCCTTCGCCGCGCTGGACGAGATCACGCGCAACCGGCTCAACGATGACCTGCTGCGGCTGTGGCGGGAGCAGGGATTCACGGTGGTCTTCATCACCCACAGCGTGTTCGAGTCGGTCTATCTGTCGACCGACATCGTGGTGATGACGCCGCGGCCTGGGCGGGTGATGGCGGTGCATAAGATCGGCGGAGCGCCCGTGCGCGACGCAAGCTTCCGCGCCAGCGCGGCCTATCTCGAGGGCTGTCGGGCGGTGTCGCACGACCTGGCGGTACCGGCATGACCCGGCTGCTGCCGCTCTTAGTCGGGATGATCTTCCTGGCGGCCTGGGAACTGTCGGTGCGCTGGCTCGAGGTGCCGGTCTTCGTCCTGCCGCCGCCCTCGCTGATCGCCGAGGCGTTCGCGGACAATTTTCAGCTGCTGATGGCGGCCCTATGGGTGACGGTGCAGATGACGCTCGCGGCGTTCCTCGCCAGCTTCATCGGCGGCCTGGCGCTGGCGATCCTGTTTTCGCAGAGCCGGCTGATCGAGCGCAGCCTGCTGCCCTATGCCATCGTGCTGCAGGTGACGCCGATCGTGTCGATCGCGCCGATCATCGTCATCTGGGTCGGATTGGACCATGTCGAGCGGGCGGTCTTCATTCTGGCGACCATCGTCGCCTTCTTCCCGATTCTGTCGAATGCCAGCCTGGGCCTCCGCTCGGTCGATCCCGGTCTCGGCGACCTGTTCCGGCTGTATCGCGCAAACCGCTGGCAGCGCCTGTTCCTGCTGCAATTGCCCAGCGCATTGCCGGCGCTGCTGGCGGGGGCACGGATCAGCGGCGGACTGGCTCTGATCGGCAGCGTGGTCGCGGAATTCGTGGCCGGCTCTGGTGAGGCGACGGGGCTCGCATGGCTGATCTACAGCGCCGGCCAGCGGCTGGAAATCCCTAAGCTGTTCGCCGGCCTGTTCCTGCTGTCCGTCGCCGGCCTCGCGCTCAACTTCGCCGTGGCCCGGGTCGAGCATCTGCTGCTCCGCCGCTGGCATCCCGCCCACGGCGAAGCAGCAGATTAAGCACTACATCTTCGGCTTTTCGAACTTCAGCACGAACTGATCGGTCTTGCCCTTGATCGACGGGTCGAAGACCACGGCTGTGCGCGGGTCCTTCGGGTTTTTCAGGATGTCGCTCTCGCCGACCAGCTTGAAGCCGGCGCTCTCGACCTCGGTCTTCACCGCCGCCTCGTCGATCCGATGCAGCGTGTTGGTATCCTGGAAGCCCGACCCGGCCGGCGCCGAATGGTCGATCACCAGGAAGATGCCGCCTGGCTTCAGCGCGGCGAAGACCGCCTTGTCCATCGCCGCGACGTCGGCGTTCGCGATGTTATGCAGGTCGTGATAGTTCTGCGCGGTGAAGAGCAGGTCGACCGACCCGGCCGGCAGGTCCGCGACCTTTTCCGACACCGCCGTCACGTTGCCGTAGGCCGGGTCGGCGGCGATAGCCTTCGCCGCCACCGTGTATTTGTCGGGCGTGCCCATCGGCGACAGCGCCGTGACATGGCCCTTCGCTCCGACAGTCTTGCTGAAGATGCGGGTGAAATAGCCGCCGCCGGGCAGGAAATCGACGACCTGATCGCCGGATTTCACGCCAGCGAAGGCCAGCGTCTCGGCCGGCTTGCGGTTGGCGTCGCGGTCCTTGTCGGCGGCGGGGCGGCCCGCATCGGCGACGGCGGCGGTGACTTCGGCGGGGACTTTATCGGCGGCGTAGGACGCGGCGGATGTCAGGCTCGCGGCCAGGATCATTCCCGACGCAAGCATCGTGTGGCGCAACATACGTTCCTCCCAGGGTTCGGTTTGCCGGCCGAGAAAGCCGACCCAGTTCTGTTATTGGCTCTTGGCCTGAAAAGGAAGGCTGTTTGTCGTCAGTGTCAGGCTGTTGGTCGAATGCCGCTCACGACGTCGCCAGCAGCGCCACCCCGCCGGCGATGATCGCCAAGGCCAGCATGCGCTGCGGCCCCAGCGCCTCCTGGAACCCATAATGTCCAATTAACGCGACGAGAATATAGCTGGCAGCATTGCAGGGCAGGGCGACCGACAGCGGAATGCGCCGAAGCGCGACGATGTAGAGGATTGCCGAAAAGCCGTAGAGGCCGAGGCCGCCGAGCGTCCACCAGCTCTGCAACTGGGAAACGAAACTGCCCGCGCCGGAGCCCGACTTCGACAAGGCCC
>CAZNNJ010000072.1:0-12923 GCA_964574305.1 uncultured Rhodospirillales bacterium
TGAACGTGATCCCGACCGAACCCCCGGGGCCGGTAACGACGGCATCGCCCTGGACGCAATGGTGGCCGATGGCGCTCGCCTGGCTGGCGCCGCCGCGCGCGACCGTGACCGGAGTGGCCGCCGTTTTGACCTGACCGATCGGATCGGCCGCGCGCGCCTTCACCGCCGCCAGCGCGACGAAAAATATCAGGCCGTAGAAGCAGCCTTTTGAATTGAAGTCTCGCATTGGATCTCCATTCCGACCGAAAGAGTACAGGCCACGGTTGTCGAGGATGCTCCTCCAAAAAAGGCAGGACTACGAGGAGATAATTATATACCTACTTAGCAGCATCGTTGTTTGCAGCATCACCCTTCTCATCAGCACGAACGACGAATTCCGTGCCACGCACACCTAGCAGGGCGGCCGGCGTCTTGATCTTCACCGCTTGCGGCGATTGTTTCATGATCTGACCCGATTTCACCGTCACCACGCCCGTCTGCAGCGAGGAGTCGAACTCGCCCTCATGCGTCGTGGTGTTGAAACTGAAATTGTCGAGCACCAGCCGGCTATTGGGTCCGAGCGACATCATACTGTTATCTATGAACGAGATCTGGACCGACCCAGCGGCCGTGACGACGGCATCCGATTGGAAGACATGGTCTCCGACGGCGATCGGCTGGGTGGCGCCGCCGCGCTCGACCGTGACGTGGCCATCCGCCGCCTTGACCTGACCAATCGGATCGGCCGCGCGCGCCGTATATGGTGCGAGGGCGGTGACAAACGCCAGACCATACAGGAAATTCTTGGAAATGATGCCGCGCATTAGATTACCATCCCGCCTGGAAGGGGTGTCGATGGCGAGCGAACTTAAATTGAGCTTCCCCGCGACGATGGACGGCCTGATCGCTTCCCTGGAGGCGATAGACCACACGGGCACCACGTGGAACCTCGATCCAGGTTTGGTATCACGCGTCCGGCTGATCGTCGAGGAGCTTTTCTCCAACACCATCAAGTACGGCTATGGCGCGGAATGCGACCGCCCAGTCCGCCTGCATCTCAGCACCGATACCAGCCTGACGATCGCCTACGAGGACGACGCAGCGCCGTTCGACCCGACGGCGGTGGCCCCCGAAAGCGACGATTCGATCATGGACGAGGACCGGCCGGAGGGCAGGGCCGGCATCGCCCTGGTGCTGGGCCTGTGCGCCACGGCGAAATACCTGCCGCGGCCCAGCGGCAACTGCTTGGTGATGACCTTCGCCACGGCTTGAGCTGGCGGCTGGACCACCGCGACATGGGGTGACGAGGGTTGAGCACGCTCGCGGAAATTATCCTGCGGGGCACGCGCATCGGCGCATGGACCTCAAGGCCAGCCGAAACATCCCCTCGCTTCCGGCAAGCCTTGGACATGCGGAAGCCGGATCGGCAAAGGCGCCATCCCGGTCAGCGACACCTTGATGTCTGTGGTAACGATACCCTCCGGCGTCCTTACGCCGAGCCATCTTTGAGGAGCAATCTCGGCACATTGGAATTGGTATGGAATACCTGCCAGCCGTAGCGAGGCGCTTGCATCACAGCCGCGAACTTGGAGAGCCATTCGACTTCTTGACAGGTGAATGTCGGTTTCGGAGGCAGAAACAATCACGGTGCTTCCGATGCCGCCCAATCGAATTACCAATAATACGAAAAGCACAAAAATTAGGTCAGTAATTGGAACCAAATCTGATCTATAACGACGCACACATGCATTCTAATTCGCGAATATGTATAAAATGATCTTGAAATTTTTCGCTTAATATTGAGAAATAAGGCTGACGAATCTTGTTGATTGCAGGATTTATATGAGTCAATATTAGTAACAGGCTAGACGGTGGAATAATAATCCATCTGCAGGAGCCCATGGGTCTGCGGGATGGCCGCGGGGGAGTGTGAACGAAGCCAAGTAAACGCCTGGGAATCCAACTACTCACGCAACAGTCTGGAGCGATCCGCAGTAATGCGGATAGGGAGGGACGGTCGTGGCGAACGTCGTACTGGGTCTTCAGGGTGGTATCGCGGACGGCTCCGAACCCACTTTCGACCGCCAGCCGATGCAGCCAGGCGTGCATTTACGCTGGGGCTTCGTGCCGGAACTGGGATTCCCGCCAGGCGGCTTTTGGCTTTGCCGGCGCATCGCCCAGGACGGCGAGGAGCGCATACCGCCGCCGCCGTCGGCGATCCAGACAGTAAGAGGCCAGGCGGACAGTCCAACTGTCTTTGCGCCTTCGGCCGTCGCCAACCAGTGGCAGGCGGAGCTCAACGAGCCGTGCGAGAGCGTCACGGTCGCGGGTTGCGCCGCGCGCGGCTGCGACGAGGTCGTGATCGAAACCTTCGCCAAGGATGACAGCGGCGAAATGGTGGTGACAAGCCGCCAGATCGTTCCCGTGGAACAAGGCCCATTTCGCGTCGGCATCGCCGCCAGAGAGATTACCTGCGTGCGCGTGGTGGGCGCCGGCAGCATGGAGGAATGCGGCAAAGGCGAGGTCCTGCCGCCATGCGATTGTGCTCCCCGCGATGGGGGCAACGGGGGCCAAGGGCCCCCGGACGGCGGGAAGCCCGGGTGGGGAGATCCCGGGATCAACGGATGGCAGTGCTGGGGCGTCCCCTTTACGCTGCCCGTCACCTGGAAAAGCTGGCCGGCGCGCTACTACGGCGCACCGGATCCGCTCGCTACCCCGCCAGCCCAGGTGGCGCTCGCGGACGTCAAGGAAGCGGCCCGGCGATTGGGCGCGTTGCGGCTGGCGGCCGGCCTCGGTCCGGCAGAGCAGCGCCATCAGCTGGAGGTGCTGCGCGCGGAACTGGTCAGGCTGGTGGAGGGCTTTCCGTCCACGCTCTTGCCTGATGTGGCCCTGCACGCCTCGCCCGCAGGCGCCAACGCCCCCGATCTGAATATCAGCTTGATGGAAGAGCTGCTGCTGCTCGCGCTGGATCCGTATTTCGCGCGCGTGCTCGGCCTGTATTTCGTCGATGAGGACACGCTGCCGGGTGTCAAATACGACTATGTCATCACCGGCTACTGGGGCAGCACGCCGGTGCAGGGGAGAATATTGTTCCCCGGCCTGGCCCCCGGCGCTCCCCTGGCGCGGGGAAGAGCGGTCTTCGACGGGATGACGATCCAGCCGCAAAGCGCCACCACCTCGCTTTGGCGTTGGGTCCGCGACGACGCGTACGGCAATTACCGGCCGCTGACCGATCCGAGCGCGCCGCCCGCCGTGGGCTGGGCGGTTGCCGGCGGGCTGAGCGGGCTCAGCCCGTCGCAGCAGCCGAATGCGCTGCTCGCCATACTTGCGAAAATTCCGGAGGGTTTCTGGCTTCTGACGCCCGCGCCGGCCGCCTCGATTGCGTTCGCGCGGCCGGCGGCGCGGGTAACGATCTCGCTCTCGGGCGTCGGAAGCGTGACTGCCTTCAGCAGCGGCACCGCGATCGGATCGGTGAATTTCAGCAGCGGCGGGCTGAGTTCCGTTTCCATCGTGTCGCCGGATCCGGCGACGACGATCGATGAGATCCTCATCGCCGGTGTCTCCGCCCTTGCCGCGGACGGGATCGTCGTGCTGGTCGGGCAGGTGACGCTCTATCGCCTGTCGCCGATTGCCATCGGCACCCGTTACGCGTTGCTTCCGCCACCCGGGAAACTGGCGCCATTGCCGGCCCCCGATCAGCCGCTATCGACATTCCGCCATCGCAAGGCCGACATCGACCCGGTGACCCTGGACCTGGTTCCTCACAGCCTGATCGAGGTCGAATGGCCGGCGCCCGTGGCGACGCCCGCGGAACTGACCGGCGATCCGGTTTCCGACCCGACGGCGCTGCCGCCGCCGACACGGCCGATCGGCTTCATCATCGAGCAGCAGGACACCGGCAAGGCCGGCAGCGTCGAGCTGGTGCCCAGATGGATCGCTGTCGCCAGCTCGCCGACACCGCCCTGGTCGAAGGTCGCGACGCCGCGGGTTTACCGCTATTCGGCCAATGGGCTTCCCGACCCGGCTGGCGGCTGGAGCCACCGTGTCGCCGGCTTCGACGCGTTCGGCGTTGCCGGGCAATGGAGCGGCTGGACCGCGGCGATGGGGATCGAAAAGATCGCCGCCGCGCCGACCGGCCTGCGCAGCATCCAGTTCGACAACAGCGCATCCGCCGGCGGCGCGGCCGCGCCCGACGGCTCCGAATGGAAAGGGGGATCGCTCACGTTCGCGGTGAACTGGTCGGGTGCTTCCTTCATGATGTACCCGGACATCGCGACCGCGCGGGCAACGCTGCAATCCGTCGATATCGTGATGGGCACGACGGCGACGCTGTCCAGCGTGGATATCGATCTGCCCGGGCGCAAGGCGCAAAAGCTCATGGTCGCGTCGTTGAGCCCGACGCCGCCGGCGGGCGGCATGGTCCAGATCGATATCCAGACTGTCCCGCCGTTGACCCCGCTGGGACCGCGCGATCCAGCAGCCTTGCTGCAGCTCAATCTGCCCGATGGGTCGAGCGAATCCTACGTGGTCCGGCCCATGGCGCCGGTCACGCCGGGGCCTGTCGTGGCAAGGCTGCGGGCGGGCGCGAGCGCCGCCGTCGTCGCGCGGGGGCCTGACTTCGTGGGGCAGAGCGCCTATCTGGTCCCGGGCTTCGCCACCCAGCTGACGGTACCGGTTCCGCTCGCGGTTCCGGTCGATCAAACCAGCGCCAAGGGACAGGTCTTCGTCACCGGATCGACCCAGTCGCCGTTCGATCCGTCCGAGCAGATCATCGATCCTAACGCTGTGAACCCGCCGCGTGACGAACCGCAATCGGTAGCGGTGTCGTTCATTGCCCCGCAACGGCTGATCCCGCCGACGCCGCCGACGCCGCAGCATATCGTCGACCATCTCTATTACGACCCGGCCGACTATACCGGCCGGGCGGGCAAGACGCTGCCGTTCGGCACCAGCGCCAGCGCGGGCATTGCCGGCTATGTGCTGCAGCGTTCGCCGACACAGTCGCTGATGATCGCCGACGTCAAGCGCCGGATCAAAGCCGGCAACGCCGCCGACCCGACGCCCGTGGTGCTCGACGGAGGCACGCCGCGCCAGGATCTGGTGAACTGGATCTCGGCCCTCGGGCAATGGATCGCCGACTACAATGCGATCCAGCACACTACGCTCACACTCGCCAATCTGCTCGAGGACGCGGCCGCCCAGCGCGCCTTCATGGAGCATTTCTATGGCGGCCTGCTGGACGATGAGCTGCGCGCCCTTGCCGATCTGGCGGCCAATTCGGTCGGCTATGCCAGGGTCAACCCGACGCCGCTGCCCCCTGGCTCCACCGTCGGCGATACGGTGGACGGAACCGGCTACGGCCGAACCGCCTATCGATTGGCGGCGGTCAATGCCGCCGGATCGGCCAGCGGCGTCACGGGCGCGATCGGACCCTACTACACGCAGATCGTGACGCCGCCGCGCCCGCCGGTGCTCTACAAGCTGCAACCGCTGGAGTCGTCGATCATCGTCGCCTGGTCGCTCGACACCAACCCGGATGTCGCGGCCTATCTCGTCTATCGGGGCGGCGACGCGCAAACGCTTGCCGATCTTCGCTATTTCGGCCCGGACCCGGCCAATCCGTCGGACCCGAGCCTGCTTGCGCGGATAGGCTATAATCCGATGGCCGGACGCAGCCTGGCCTTCGGCGCCGGTCTGATCGACCCGCGGATCGTCGGGCTGGTGCCCGACCCCCGCCTTTGCGCGCGCGATTACAAGGGCAGCGACGCGGGCGAGATCGCCCTTCCGGCCGGTCCGCCGCCGGATATGGTCAACGGCATCTACCGCCTCAGCGAGTTCCAGGCCGACGTGGCGCCCTTGGCGCAACCTGCCTTCAACTATTGGACGCCGCCGCCCGGCGGCATCGCCCAGGTCAAAACCGACAGCCCGACGCAGACGCGGCTCACCGGCCTCAGGATCGGTCTCGGGCGGGGCGTACCGGTGGTGCTCGTGGCGACATGGCAGGGGCAGGTCAGGGTCGTCGGCGCCGTCCCGCTGAGACGGGCCGGGTTCGTCGATGGCATCGGTTCCGGCGGCAAGCCGCTCGACCCCAACAGCCTGCCCGGTGCTGCGCCGCCGGCTGTGAATCTGCCCAACAATTATGCCCTGGTCGCCGTGGATATTTTCGGTAACCGCTCGGCTCCCTCGAAGGTCTTCGCGGCGCGGATGCTGGCCGTGGAGCCGGCCTGAGCCGCGCCATTCTTGAAAGGAAACCGCAATGGCAACCGACCCAATCGGGGATATCGTTTCGGCCCTGTCCAGCGCCGATCTGGTGGCGCCGAGCCCGCCGACCATCGATTCGCCGCCGCAGCCGCCCAGCACCTGGGAAGGCGCAACCGCGCCGCCCGGAACGCTGCTGACCGTCATTGCGACCTTGATGAACCTCGTCTACGGCGCCTCCAGCGATATGAAGACGGTCGGCAATGACCTGTCGGATGCGCTGACCAAAGTCGCCGGCGTCGTCAAGACGCTCGCCGACGGGCTGGGCTCGATCTCGCAGACCGAAACCCAGGTCAGCGACGCGCTGTCGGCGCTCCAGCAGGCGCTCGCGCTGGCGCAGACGTTGGCCCCGGGCGGCGCGACCACGGTGCTGACCTCCGGCAGTCAACTTTTCACTCAGCTTCAGAATCTGCTGGCGGCTCCCGGCATGACGATCGCCAAGGCGGCCGCCGAGCTGGCTCAGCTCAGCCAGCAACTGACGACCCTCTCGACCAGCTTGAAACCTCAATAATTCGAAGAGGACAGGCCAATGTCGGCTCTCAGCCTGCTTCCCGTATCGCTGCTGGAATCCTATGGGCTCGGCCTGGTGCAGCAGGCCGCCGACCAGGCGTTCGGCCCCGGCGTGCTCAAGCTCAGCGACGACAGCAACGGGATCTCCGTGGGGCTGATGCTGTCCGGCGGGCAAACCATCAATGTCGATGATCTGTCCATCGGCGCCCAGGGCCTGTCGGGACGCATCCATATCGAGGGGCTGGACGGCAATCCACTGTCGGCGACTTTGTTCGACGGGTTTACGATCGCGCTGACGGCATTCGATCTGACCCTGACCCATGCCGGGCTGGGCGCCAGCCATGTCGGCGGCCATTTCACGATTCCTTTCTTCACCGACAAGAACGGCAATCCCGAGACGGTCGACGTCGAGCTCAGCTTCAAGTCGGACGGCAGTTTTTCGATTTCGCTCGCCGCCGTGGAGACGGTTCAGCAAACCTCTCCGGATGGGCTCGTTCAGCTGGAATACACGATCAGCGATGTGGCGACCGTGGAGCTGGATGTCGCGTCGCTCGAGATCGACAAATCCGCGGACGGCACCTGGAAGATCGTCATCTCCGGCAGCCTCAACATCACGACGGCCGATCTGCGGTGGCCGACCTTCGAGCTGCGCGGGCTCGGTATCGACAGCAAGGGTCACATCTCGCTGGCCGGGGGATGGATCGATCTTCCCAATCAGACAGCGCTCGATTTCTACGGCTTCCATGTCGCGCTGCAGAAGCTCGGCTTCGGCAGCGACGCGACCGGCCGCTGGATCGGGTTCAACGGCGATATCCACCTGGTCGAAGGGCTCTCGCTCGGCGGTTCGGTGCGTGGGCTGCGGATCAACCTCGATACCGGCGCGGTATCGCTCGACGGGGTCGCCATCGCATTCGAGATCCCCGACGTCCTCAGCTTCGACGGGGAGATCGACCATGTGCACGTGACCGCGACCAAGCCGGACGACTTGGCCGCGGCGGGCCTGAACCCCACGATCTTCAACTATATCGATCCGCAGACGACCGGAAACAGCTATCCGCCGGGCAAGGAGGTCAACGTCTTTTTCGGAGCGGTCAAGGTCAACATCATCGCCATCGAACTCGAAGTCGACGCGAAATTCATCGTCGGCACGTTTGGCGGCAGCTCGGTGTTTTTCCTCGACATCGATGCCGAGCTTCCGGTCGGCATTCCGATCTTCCTCGACGTCTCGATCTATGGGCTTCAGGGGCTGGTGGCGACGGGATTGGAGCCGCAGCCTGAGCCCGCGCACACCTGGTGGGAATGGTACAAATATCCCGATAACGGCGCCGGGCCCGATACGTCCGCCGCGCCCGACTACAGCGCGACCGACGCCAGCAAATGGCTCTATCCGAAAGACGGCGCATTCGCGCTGGGCGTCGGCGCCACGATCGGCACCAGCGTCGATGACGGCTTCACCGCTTCGGCGGCCGTCACGCTCATCCTCCTTCTGCCGGGGCCGGTGATCATGCTCGTGGGCAAGGCCAACATCCTGCAAAAGCGGATGGGCGGCGCCAACGAGGACGCCAATTTCGAAGCGATGGCGACCTATGACGGCAATTCCAGCACCTTCGACCTGGTGATCGAGGCGCAATATCAAATACCGGTCGTGCTCGACATCGAAGCCACCGCGGAGGTCTTCGTCGGCGAAGGAACCTGGTTCTTCGCAATGGGCAAGCCGCCGCACGACAAACGGGTGAAGGCCCGCATCTTCGATCTCTTCGAAACCGACACATATTTCGTGATCAGCGACAGCGGGCTGATGGTCGGGACCTGGACCGGTTATCGCGCCTCCTACAGTTTCGGGCCGCTTTCGGCCAGCATCGACGCCTATCTCGCAACACAGGCCGCGGTCCAGTGGTCGCCCTTCCAGCTGGCCGGCGGCATCGAGCTGCACGGCGATATCCATCTCAGCGCATTCGGGATCGGCTTCGGCCTGACCGCCGATGCGCTGCTCGAAGGCAGCACGCCGCATCCGTTCTGGGTCCATGGCGAGCTGTCGGTCGAGCTCGATCTGCCATGGCCGCTGCCGGATGTCGGTGCAACCATTTCACTGACCTGGGGCGGCGACGATGGCAGCGTTCCGCCGGCGCCGCTCGCGCTCAGCCATGTCGACGCGGTTCTGACCGATCACTGCGACGCCAACGACAAGGCCTCGACCGACCACTATACCCTGCTGTCGCACAAGAACGGCGGTCCCCGGCCGGACCTCGCCGTTCAATACGACGATCCGAACGCGCCGGGAATTCTTGCGCTCACGAGCCAGGTCAGGACCGAAACCAGCGTGCCGGATCTGGTGCCCGACGACGGCAGCAACTCCCAACTGGCGCCGGCCGTGCCGCAGGACGCGCATTTCACCCTGAGCTTCTCCCACCCCGTGATCGACCTGGCCGGGTTCCAGAATTCGACAGCGGCGGGCGCCCTTCCGCCCGAATTCGTGACGGTCACCACGCCCTCCATTGTCGGCCCCGACGATATGTCGAACATCAACACCCAGGCTCCGGCGGTGCAGTGGGAAATCCGACACTCGCTGCTCGAGGTCGCAATCTATCAATGGGATGCGAACACGGCCGCGTGGGACTTCGTCTGTTCGATGCCGCCGCCGGCGACATTGGGCGATACGCAGATGAACGGCGTGTGGCTGTCACCGGCCAAGGCCGACCCACGCCAGATACAGCAGCAATTGAAAGTCTTCCCATGGCGCCTGCTCCCCGGCGCGGAGTGGTCGGCGCAATGGACGGGGGAAGCGCCCGGACAAACCTTTGGGACGGTCTTCGAGGACCAAGGACTGATCATAGAGGGTTCCGGGACCAGCCCGGCCGTGATCGCGACCGTGGGCGGGAGTATCCCGACAGGCCTGCAATTCGTCTCCGTCAGCGGGGCGAACGCCCCGACCGTCACCATCGCCTTCCTGCAGCCGGTCGTCGTGCTCTCGATCGCCAGCCTGTCCTACGTCGTCGACGGGGAGTTCACCTTCATCAATGCGCCAACCTGGTCGGGTGACGGCAGCCCGCTGGCCCCGACATCCAGCAGCCAGGACACCACGACGGGGATCTGGACGCAGGTCTATGACAGCCAGGGTGCCGCGATCCGGGAACTCACCGTCCCGGTCAGCGGCGTTCTCGAAATCTACGCGATTTCCTATGCCTCGCCTCCGTCGAAGATGGCGATCCTGCCGACCGCGCCGGCGCTTTACGCCATCAAGGCGGTCACCCAGGTCGAGGCGGGGCGCGTCACCGGCGGCGCGCCGGCATTTCAGCCGGTCCAGGGTGCAAGCCCGGTTGTCGAATTCGCGTACGTACAGACCGCATCCGGTCCTGGTACCGCCGAACTCGGCGCGCCACCCCCGGCCAACCCGCCCGATCCGGCGCAGCCGGCGCCGTTTCCGCAGCTCGCGGCCAATTGCTCGCCCGTCGAGCAGCCGCCGTCTTCATTTCCCTTGGCCGGGGCGCTCGACGACCTGCACACCTACACGCAGTGGTCATGGCCCGCCGATGGCGCGCCCGCCGCCTATTACGGCTATGACGTGAATGTCGAGTTCGTCGAGAGCTATGTGAATGCGCTCTATACCGCCTTCTCCAACGGCTCGGTCTCGAATTCGCTGCATTTCCGCTGTGTCGACCGCAACCATGACCACACGCTGCTGCAGCCGGTGGCCATCCATGTGCCGTCGATCCCGCAGCAGAGCGCGCTCGTCGCCAAGAACGTGAAGGTTCCCCTGCCCGCGCCGCTGGCGCCGCCGCCGAGCCTTGTCGGCACACCGATTCTGACTGGGGTCGTTGCGCAGGATGCCGGCGCGCTGGCCCGGGCGCAGCTGCAGCCGGTTCAGCCGAAGCTCGTCGCCAATCTTCAGGCGCAAATCCAGCAGCGGGCGGAAACGCAGGCGAGAAGCCTGCCGGTGGACGCCGTCGACGCACAGCCCATCTGGCCGACGCCCGTAATGGGCATCAAGCAGCTGCTGCAAACGACCGGTCTCAGCTCCCCCAATGCCGCCTCGCTGATCGACCAGCTGACAGCTGCCGAGCTGGCCGCGCTCAAGAAGCAACTGCAGGAGGAAGCGGACGCGGCCACGGCGCTGGGCCTCTGGTTCCGGCCTTTGCTGCCCTCGACGCTCTATACGCTCGACGTCGTCGCGGGTCCGTTCAGCCGCTACAGTCGCGGTGATTTCGCGCCCGGCGGCGGGCAGGGAAGTCTTCTCGCCATCTTCCAGGCGCAGGACGCAAGCGGGGTTTTGGCGGCGCTCAAGGCCTATTACGCCTATGAGGACGCGCTCACCACGTTACAGCGCGTACAGTTCACCACATCGCGCTACGCCACCTTCGCCGCACAGATGGCGAATGCCGCCAGCCAGTTGGTGGGGACGCCGGGCATCCCGCCGATGCGCCGCTACAAGACCGCCGCGGACTTGGCGGGCTGGGTCGGCAACAACGCTAATATCGGCGCCTTCACGGATGCGGAGAAAAACTATCTGCTGGCAAAGATTCAGCTGATCAAGACGGTGCAGAATTTCGATTCCCTGGCCGACGACCTGCAGCCCGGCGCGACGCCCGCGCCCGCCGGCAAGAGTGCACTCGTGTTCGACCGCCAAGCGACCGCATCGAGTTGGCAGGCTTTTTCGCAGGCATCGAATGCCTGCTTCGATGCCTTGATCGCTCTGGCGGGCCGGCCCGAGCTGGCGAGCAAGCAGAAGCCGGTAGCGGTTCCCGATACCGAGATCAGTCTAATAACCGACGAGAGCGGCGCCCATGTCGTCGCCATTCTGCTAGAAAGCCCAGAGGCCATTCCATGGCAGCGGACATGGCTGTGGACGACGCTGAAGCCTGCTTCGGCCAGCGCCGCGGATCTGCGCGGCAGCCGGGTTTTCTGGAGTGTCGACGGGACCAAGGGGCTGATCGTCCCGCTGGGTTCGCCGCGCGGTTCCTACGATCTTCAGATCGCGTTCCAGGGCAATGTCGGGGCCGAACTTCCGTGCATCACCCTGGACGGCGTCGCTGTCACGGACACCGTGGATCTGGGCGCGATCCAGCTTGGGCCGGTCTGGCGCTTTCCGCCGTTTCCCATCGATCGGCCGCCAGTAGTGGCGCACGCGGGCTGACGCGCAAATTACGTTTGCTTGGCTCGGGCGCCTCCTCGACCAGCAGGCGTAATCGCTGCCCGACTTCGTTGCCTCCCAGATCGCGCGGATCGTACTCCCAACACCCGCCGTACCTGGAGCACCTCAGCCCTGCGCGTCGTCGCTTGATTGAAACCAGTCCGTTCTGAAGTCGGCTCCACCCGGAAAAGCCCTTCAGATCGTCGGGCGCGCTGGTGATTGCTCAAGCGCCAGTGGAGCTGAGTCAGTGCCGTGTGGAGGAAAGAAATGCCATCAGCTCTGCACCCGGCCTGAGAGAGCTGGCGCAGGTTGACCCCCATTTTGCGGGGGCTGACCCCGAATATGGCCATGGCAGCTATTGGCGCCAATCGGCCGGCTGCCGCAGCATGTTGACTGCGCGCCAGCGAGATCGCTGGCATCTGCGGCCGGTCGCACGTAACCTAGCGAGCGGTTCGGTCTGCATCGAGATCCGGTTCCATGGCCAAGGGAGACGTGACGCCATTCGAAATGCAGGATGTCAGCGGATACCTGCACCTGCCCGATCAGGAGAGCGACCGGGGCATCGTCCTGACGCATGGCGCCGGCGGCAACTGCGACGGCCCGTTGCTCGTTGCGCTCGCGGATTCCTTTTGCAAGGCGGGGATGACGGTGCTGCGCTGCGACCTGCCTTTTCGGCAACGCCGGCCCAAAGGTCCGCCGTCGCCCAGTACGGCCGCCGCGGACCGCGCGGGTTTGCGGAGCGCCGTCCTGGCGTTGAGCGAAATCGCGCCGGGCCCGATCCTGCTCGGCGGGCAGAGCTATGGCGGACGCCAGGCGAGCATGCTTGTGGCCGACGAGCCGGACCTTGCGGCGGCGCTGCTTCTGCTCTCCTATCCTCTACATCCGCCGGGAAAGCCCGCGCAGCTGCGGACGCAGCATTTCCCACGCCTCAGCGTGCCCGCAATATTCGTCCAGGGCACCGTCGACCCCTTCGGCTCGATCGCAGAGCTCGAATCTGCGATCACCGCGATCCCCGCACCTCACCGGATTCTCCCAGTCGAGAATGCAG
>CAZNNJ010000073.1:0-5029 GCA_964574305.1 uncultured Rhodospirillales bacterium
TCGATGCTTTTATGTCCATTCCTGGAAATGGCATCGAGCTCTTCCACGGTTATACCTATTCGGCTCATCCGGTTGCGTGCGCCGCCGCATTGGCAACGCTCGATATCTATCGGAGCGAACACCTCTTCCAGCGATCGGCCCAATTCGCGGAGCCGTGGGGGCATGCTGTGCATGCTCTCAAAGTTCTTCCCCATGTGCGAGACATTCGGAACATAGGTCTGGTCGCCGGTATCGAACTCGAGCCGCGGCCCGGCGCACCTGGCGAACGCACCTACGATGTTTTTCTGGAGTGCTTCCGGAGCGGCGCCCTGATCCGCGTGACCGGGGACACCATCGCGCTTTCCCCCCCACTGATTATCTCGACCGCGGAAATCATGACCCTCATCGAGACGGTCGGAGAGGCGATCCATTCGGTCAAATAGGCACGCATATATGATTAACTTTGTATGTAATTTCGAACTGATCCGCCTGGAAAGGGTTGGGTCGTGAGCGTCAATTTGCACGGTGACTTCAGCACAGACCTGATTGGGCATTGGGTCAATGGTAAGCCGTTTCAAGGCCAGATAGCTCAAAAAGGGGTTGTCTGGAATCCGGCTTCGGGTGAGGTCCAGGCTCACGTGGCAATGGCTGGGCGAGCCGATGTCATGCAGGCAATTCGGGTTGCCGAGGCGGCATTTCCGACATGGTCAAGGATGCCGCCGCCGAAGCGCGCGGGGATTTTCTTCAGGTTCCGTGAACTTCTGGAAGATGCCACTAACGAGCTGGCGGCGGTGATCTCCCGCGAGAATGGCAAGACTATCGCCGATGCCAAAGGCGAAGTAGTGCGCGGGATAGAGATTGTCGATTTCGCATGCGGCATCCCGCATCTGCTGAAAGGTGACTACACAGAGCAGGTAGGCGCCGGCATTGACAGCTGGTCGGTTCGTCAGCCGCTAGGCGTCGTCGCCTGTATCACGCCCTTCAATTTCCCGGTCATGGTGCCGCTTTGGATGGTGCCCATGGCGATTGCGTGCGGCAATACGGTGATTCTCAAACCATCAGAGCGTGTCCCATCGGCTGCGCTCCGCCTAGCCGAACTGTTCAAGCAGGCGGGACTTCCCGACGGTGTGTTCAACGTCGTGAATGGTGACAAGGCGGCGGTCGATGTCCTGTTGCAGGCTCCAGCAATCCAAGCAATCAGCTTCGTTGGATCGACCACAGTTGCTCAGGATGTCTATGCCGAGGGCGCACGTCACGGGAAGAGAGTCCAGGCGTTCGGCGGCGCAAAGAACCACATGGTGGTTCTTCCCGACGCCGACCTCGACAGGACCGTGGATGCTCTCATTGGTGCTGGCTATGGATCCGCGGGCGAGCGGTGCATGGCGATTTCGGTGGCGGTTGTCGTCAGTGATGAGGTCGGCGACGCTCTGATAGCAAGATTGACGCCAAGAATTCGTGCGCTGAAGGTCGGTCCCGGGAACGACCCTGAGGCCGAGTTCGGTCCTTTAGTAACAAGCGAACATCTGGAACGAGTAAAATCTTACCTCAACATGGGTGTGAGTGAGGGCGCTGAACTGGTCGTTGATGGCCGCGGCTTGCGGCTTCAAGGCTATGAGGGCGGCTTTTTTATCGGCGGTGGTCGGTTCGCAAAGGTGCAGCCCGGAATGCGCATTTACGGTGAGGAGATCTTCGGTCCGGTCCTTTCGATCGTGCGTGTTCCGGACTTCGAGCAGGCGCTCCATCTGGTCAACGATCATGAATACGGCAACGGCACCGCTATTTTCACGCGCGATGGCGACGCCGCGCGTGAATTCACCTCTCGGGTCAAGATCGGCATGGTCGGTGTGAACGTGCCCATTCCTGTCCCGGCGGCCTATCACTCGTTCGGCGGGTGGAAGCGTTCGTCTTTCGGCGATCACAATATGTACGGACCTGAGGCTGTCCGGTTTTTCACCCGTCTTAAGACGATTACCTCGCGCTGGCCAGCAGGAATCAGAGCAGGCGCGGAATTTGTCATGCCGAGCCTGAAATGAACCTGGGGCCCTCGGGAGAACAAACAGGAAGCTAGGCAGGGCGGAAGTACCTTGGCAAATCCGGATTGCTCGATAAAGACCATCATTGCGCTGGCGATGATGCGGATCACCGGTTACAGAGGGAAGGTTGAAGCTCGAAGACGAGTTGATCGCGATGGGAGGGCAGGCGCCCTGCTCGGTGCGGGTGATTGGCGCGGCACCATTGGACTGTAGATAGGCGCCAGAGTGTGACCCCTCGAAATTGCATTATATCAAAGGCTTGTCCCGCCGATCGGCATCCGGACCCCACGCCGAATTACACCCGGATCTGGTCGCCGTCATTTGCACCCGACGCAGGGATCAGGGCCAGAAATTAACCTTCCTTTCGTACGGAATCGCTGTCGCATCTGCAAATTTGCGGATTTCGAAGTAGGAATCGAATTGCTCCGCGATTTTCCGAACGATCGCTTCGCGGCTTGCCACCGCCGCAAGCCCGAACACTGATTTCAACTGAACCTGACTTTCGGCGTCGAATATGAGCGTCGTCGCAGATTCGTAAGGGGCATCATCGCCAAAATCGTACCACTCAACAACGACGGTGCCGTCCTCGCGTTCATACACACCATGCCAGCCTGGTTTAGCGCCTAGCGTAATCCGATAGGTCATCGTCAATTCGCTCTCAAGATCGGGACTGCCTGTGATTCTGCTCAATAGCGGACGGTCCGCAATCCCTCCATCTAAGACATGCGACCTCATGGAAACGCTCGTCCACCGTCGGCATTTAATGCCCTCCGGGTCCATCTGAAACGTGTTCGGTATAAGTCAGATCGTGCCCAGGATTTGATGGGGTGGATGGCCCCCTCACGGCATCTTGGTGCCAAAGTGGTGTCGTCGAAGACCACCAGAACGGGAGCCATCCATGAGCGAGATTACAACAATTGGGCTGGACTTGGCCAAGAACGTATTTCAAGTCCATGGGGTCGATAATTCCGATGCGGTTGTCGTTCGTAGGCGGCTACGACGTGGCCAGGTGCTTGAGTTTTTCGCCAAGCTGGCACCGTGTCTGATCGGCATTGAGGCGTGCGCAACCGCACACCACTGGGCGCGCGAGCTGATTGGACTTGGTCATGAGGTTCGGCTCATGCCGCCGCAATATGTGAAGGCCTATGTCAAGCGCAACAAGAACGACATGGCCGATGCGGAGGCAATCTGCGAAGCGGTTAGGCGTCCGTCGATGCGCTTCGTGCCGGTGAAGACGATCGAGCAACAGTCGGCACTGATGATGCACCGCGCTCGCGACCTTTTAATCCGCCAGCGCACCATGTTGATCAACGCTCTGCGCGGTCATTTAGCGGAGTTCGGCCTTACCCAGGCACGGGGCCTACGCGGAGTTACAGGACTAACCGCGATCGTAACGGACGACACCGATGAGCGAGTTCCCATCACAGCGCGCCAAGTGTTGAAGGTGGTCGCCGGCCAGATCGATGAGATCGAGAGGCAGATCGCTCTGCTTAACGCGCAGGTCCTGGCTTGGCACAAGAGCAATCCCGTCAGTCGGCGCCTGGCCACCATACCGGGGATCGGACCCATCATCGCAACAGCGATCGCCGCGACGGTCGCAGATCCGGGCGTGTTTCGAAGCGGCCGAGAGTTTGCCGCTTGGCTTGGGCTCGTTCCGAGACAGAACTCCACCGGCGGCAAGGCTCGACTGGGAGGAATCAGCAAGCGCGGCGATGGCTATATCCGACGACTGCTGGTCGGTGGCGCACAGTCGGTGCTGCTGCGACCGAAAACGGTAAAAGCCGATGCTTGGTTGTCGTCATTGCTCGGCCGCAAATCTCGTCTTGTCGTGGCGGTCGCTTTGGCCAACAAGACAGCCCGAATCGCATGGGCAGTTATGATCAGGCAGAACAACTACCGGCAGCCCGCCATAGCAGTATAAAGCTGCGCCGCGGCAAGCCGGGGCTTGCGAGGGCGAAGAAGCGTGATGGTATGGTCGTCGATCCGACGGATCGAGAGAAGCCTGAGTAGGTTCGTGGGGCTCCGACCCCGCGGATTTGATAAGGCCTCGATCCGCCGAACCCATCAGGGCCAGCGGTCTATGTCGGACCGCAACGAAAGGCCGGACACATGACCGCAAGCGACTGCCAAGTCACACGCAAAAAGTTCTTGCAGGCCGGGGGCCAATGATATGGACCCCGCCCTCGTGGGGTGCGTTGAAACCTCGAAGTTCAACAGCATCGAAGGAGGAACGTTATGCAGATCGCTCGGATTGGTTTGGATCTGGCTAAATATGTCTTCCAGGTCCACGGCGTTGATCAGCACGGGAAGAGCGTCATCCGAAAGACGCTGCGTCGCGAAGCGGTATCGTCATTCTTTGCGAATATCCCACCATGTCTCGTGGGCATGGAAGCCTCGAACGGCGCGCATTATTGGGCGAAAATGCTATCCGGACTTGGTCATGACGTACGGCTTATCAGTCCACAGTTCGTCACACCGTATGTAAAGTCGAACAAGAACGATCAGAATGACGCGGAAGCGATCTGCGAGGCAGTTGGCCGGCCAAGCATGCGCTTTGTACCGGTTAAATCCGCCGAACAACTGGCAGTGCAGGCCCTTCATCGCATCCGTAGCCGACTGGTTACTGACTGCACGCGACTCACCAATCAGCTCCGTGGACTTTTGGGCGAGCACGGCATCGTCATTCCGAAGGGCGTCGGAAAGCTTCGCCAGACTGTGGCCGGCATCGTCGGCGACAGCGATAACGATCTTCCTCACTTGGTTCGCGCCCTGATTGGCGAGATGCGCGAGGAATTAGACGAGTTGGATTGCCGAATTGCCGCTTACGACCGACGAATCCGAGAGCTTTACCGCCATAGCGAGCTCTGCCAGCGTCTGGGCAAGATCGAGGGCATTGGCCCCATGACGGCCACAGCGCCGATCGCCGCGGTCGGCGAAAAACCAATCCTTAAGAATGTGCCGTACGTCCCAGGCTTGCCGCGGCTCGCATCTGCAGCAAAGTCCCACGGCCGGACGGG
>CAZNNJ010000073.1:5039-9510 GCA_964574305.1 uncultured Rhodospirillales bacterium
GGCTCGGGCGCGTCCCGAAGAAACGATCGAGCGGCGGAGGGTTGCGATTGTTCGGTATCAGCAAACGGGGCGATCGTTATCTGCGTACGTTGTTGATCCACGGCGCCCGCGCCGCCCTGGGCCGGGTTCGAGGAAAACAAGACCCGAGAAGCCTTTGGCTCGGCAAAATGCGGGCGCGGCGTCACCCGAATATTGTGGCGGTAGCGCTCGCCAATAAGAACGCACGGATCGTCTGGAGCCTGCTCGCCAACGACACCGTCTACGATCCTCGTCTCTCGGTTGGGCCGGCATAGGCGCCGAGCGGCGGGCAGGTAGTGAACTGAAACGGAGGTCCCACCTGGCAATTGCAACGATTGGCGGAAGATGGCGAAACGGTCACCCCCGACGCTTCCCGAACCTGATGTGTGGACCGGCACGGCTTCGACCGATGTCTAGGGGCCATTGAGGTGGAAGCGCGCGAACATCCATCGAGGCTCGCGGCCCTGGTTGATCGGGCCACATCAGGAAGCCGGATATACGTCTGCAGTTGTGACCTGCGCCTGGACCACCAAACACGTTGCAATCGGGCGGGGTCCATATACATCCACACATGAACCTGCTCGTGCGTAGCATAGGGTATAATAGCGACGCAGATCGCGCTCGCTCGTAGACGCGCGCATGTCGTCATAGTATCGCCGTCAGGACGAAGTTCCGTGTTTCGTCCGGCGAGGGTCGCCGAGCGAGACTCGAACTATGCAGCGCGCTGTTGTTTCAGACGGCGCGACGGCGGAACAAGCATTACTGGAACGAGATGCTGGGCATCGCACCTCGCACCCTGGATCCCTAACTTTTGCAACGCGTAGCGTGCCCCCCGAATGGCCACGCCCGGGTCGGGATCCCCCGTCCGGAGGTGCTGGAGGAGGGCCCGGCTGGTGCTGTTGAGCCAGCGGCTGAGTAGCGCACTCGGTCGCCGACCGCGGCCGACTACCGTTCCGACAGTCAATTGAGAAATCTTCTCCTGCTGCTGCCTCAAATGATCAGCGATCAGCTTGGCGCGGGTGATATACCCTGGGTTCACGCCCTGGACGCAGTGGTTCATGAGGAGCTGACAGTCGAGTTCCGACACGCCGGCGGCTTGGCCGAGTGTCCGGAAGCTCTGGCGAAGATCGTTGCCCCAATGGCTCAGCACCTTTGCGCGGTCTTCCTTATGCTCCTCGAGATGACCGCTTGGTGCATCGCTCGGGAACAACCACGTTTTTGCAGCCTCGGGATAAATCACGGGACCCAGTCGAAGAAGGCGCAGGATAGACTCCATCATGGGGCGGGATAGCGGAATATCGAACGCCTTCTCTTCGCCGCCTTTTGGCTTGCGGATATGGATGAAACGGCCGGCCAGATCGACATCGGTCAGGGGAACGGATTTGAGAGCCTCCGGCCTGCTTCCGGAGAGTAGCGTCAGCAGATGAAATTCACGCCTGATAGGATTGTCGATCGCTGCCAGCTGCTCGAACCAAGCAGGCAGATCCTTGACGCCCATCCCCGTGTCACGCCGCTTCTCCGGGTTCCAGTCAACGGCGAAGGTCGGGTTTTCGGCCGGCAGTTTCCGGCAGGTCTTGCGCGCATGATTATAGATGGCGCGCAGGCTTCGCATGGCGCCGTTCGCCATCGCGGGCCCGTTCTCGTGTGTGATCGTCTCATGCCGCTCGGCGACGAGCGCGGGGTTATCACCCAGCTCCGATAGGGGCGTCTCCAACCAATCTGCGAACAGCCGCTCAACATGGTCCTTGTAATGGCCAATGGTCTTTTCGGAACGGTTCTTCCGTTCCAAATGTGACGTCCGATAGCGGTCCCAGGCTTGCCTAAGCGTGGGTACATCGCCGATCTTCGCCTGTAGGGGAGGGCGCTTCTTCTCCCGCGGATCGATGCCGCTGGCGATCGAACCGAGCAGCGCTTTTGCCTTCGCGCGAGCATCGCGGGCGCTAAAGTCGCACGCCTCGCCAACCTTCATCCGGATCGACTGGCGCAGTCCGTTCAGACGCAAATCCGCCTGGATCATGAAGGTCTTCATGCGGATGCCGACGAACAAGAAAAAGCCCGACAGTTCAGCATCGCGCGCCAGGTAGTGCCCGCTGGTCGCCAATGGCAGAGCGGCAACATTCTTGTCAGTAAGGGGAAGACGCAGATCGGCCATTTCTGTACCTAAGAGCAAGTCGACAAAAAACGGCGCATTCCGGACCCCATTTAAACGGTAGTTAAACGGCGAAATCACGCATGAGCAATTAGAAGGTCACGGTTCGCGATTATGCGCCGATCTTCGCAAATGGCAAGAGTATCAATGTGGTAGTCGTATGATTTCGTAGTTTCGGCGGGAATCGGATATTGAAGAATTACTTCTCTTAATCAGCGGGCCGTAGGTTCGAGTCCTACTGCACCCACCAATCCCTTCAAGGGGTTAGGTGATAGCGCGCCGTTTGGATAAGTGAGGCCTTATTTACGTTTAAAACGGCATTCCTCCTGAAAGCGCTTGGAGGATATTTCAGAGTCGGGACAAGCCCTTCAACCAGTTCGTTTTTTTTTAAGAACCAAGCGTGATCCAGCCTGTGCCAGGCCCACGAATGGTGAGAAAGCGACCAAATTAGATCGGTAAAGATTACCGCGCTGGCGGTGTATCCAGCTTAGATTAAACCGCAGATCGAGGTGGTCGGGGCGGGGATCGAATTTACGACCCCTGCCTTCGGAGGGCCGAGGAGAACGGCGGATTTCTGCGGCTTTCAAGTCTTATCCCCCAACCGTTTCCCCGTTCCTGAAGCGATCTTCGGGGTACGTCGGCGACTTTAGTGGAGTGTGCAATCGTCCTCGGAGGTCTTTCCAGAAACCATCCTGGTCGTGTCGCCAACTTTCCGCATGCTTATGATCGAGTGTGCATGACGGTCTTCGGCCCGGAGCTCGGTCGGTTGCTCAACGGCAGGTTCCTTGCCATCGACGTTTCGACCGGCCGCTATTTTATCTAGGTAAGAATCGCTACGACGATAGCGACTACGGAGTAGAGTATCTGATTTCTGAAAAATCGACTTCGATACTCGCGGCCAAGATCTACAAGTGTCGTTTTCTCAAAAGATTCGAGGCCATGCTGCCTAATTTCGATGCTGGCAGTTCCGACCACTCTTAGGGCTGAAGACCGTCGCCGAATTCCCGTTTATCGGTTCCGTGTTGCCGCTGTCTGCTCGGCGATTAAGGTTACTTTACACCGTCAAACCGATTGGCAATGTCCAGTTGATTTACCTGACTGCTTCGGTAAATATTGCGGGTGCGACGACTTGCAAACCGAGCAACCACGACCGCGTTCGGAGGCCAAAATGCCTGATGAGCCTGTCGGTCCGACCCCGCTGCCCGGGGTGGACTTCGAGACCTGGCTGCTGCCGTTCGACAAGGTCGGCGGCTGCATCTCCCCGCGGACGAGAGAAGCTTTGCTCCAGCGGTTGCAGACCGCCCCGGGCACGCCTGTGATTCTGTTTTCTCACGGCTGGAACAACGAATTTTCCGCCGCGACAGGCCTGTACGCGTCATTTCTGAAGCATCTCGCCGAACATATGGCCGCGTATTCCTGGTCTGGGGTGCGGCCGCTCTTCGTCGGCGTGATCTGGCCGAGCACCTGGCTCTCCTGGGCCACCGGCCCGACAATAGCTGCAAACGTGGGGGACAATCCCATGGCGGCAGCAGTGCAGGCGATTCGGGAGGACATCGCTGACGGGCTGCCAGACCAGAATCGCCGCGAGCGCGTTAATGCGCTTTTGAATTTGCCGGCTATGACGGAGGCAGAAGAGAAGGAACTGGTGAACCTTGTCGCCGCATCGCTCGCGACGTCCAGGGGTAAGCAGGGGCAGGAAGGCGCGGAAGCCGAGGCGCCCAACGCCGAGACCGTGCTGGCTGGTTTACAGGCATTACAGGACTACTGGCGCGCAGCGGCGGAAGGAGATGAACTCGAGGAGGGCGGCACGATCGATTCACCTGTACCGGCTGCACCCCAAAGTGCGGGCCTGCTCAGTGCTCTCGATCCGCGCCATATAATTCGGTTAGCTTCGGTTTATCAGATGAAGGATCGCGCCGGCTCGGTAGGCTGGAATGGAGTGTCCAGGCTGGTCGAGGACATCCTCCGGTATGGCACCGGTCCACTACATGCTGTGGGGCACTCGTACGGCTGCAAGGTCGTGCTGTCAGCTATCGCCGGAGCCGTACCTTCACGCAAGGTGAGGAGTGTCCTGCTGCTGCAACCGGCCGTTTCGCACCTTAGCTTCGCCGGAACCGTCCCCGGGCGTGCTGGCACCGGCGGTTACAATCTCGTGCCTGCGAGGGTCGAGCGCGCCATCCTGACGACTTACAGCACCTTTGACCTGCCGTTGCACGACATATTTCACCTTGCCCTTCGTCGGGATGGCGATCTGGGCGAGTTGGGCATTGCAGCTGGCTCGACGGCGGCGGGGCCCCCCCCCCA
>CAZNNJ010000073.1:9520-12921 GCA_964574305.1 uncultured Rhodospirillales bacterium
TCGATTTCGCGCTCGAGCTCGGCGCCATCTCGGAGATGGCGACGGTGACGGGCGTGTCGCCCATCGTCGAAACCTCGAACGCGACGATCGGCACCGTGATCGAGAACCGGCGCATCGTCGAGCTGCCGCTCAACGGGAGAAACTATCTCCAGCTCGTCGCCTTGAGTCCAAACGTCAGCTACGAGTTTGCCGACGGGGGACAGGGCAACCGCCCCCAGGGCGGGCACCCCCCCCAACACGTTGGCAGCCATCGGCGGCTATGGGCCGCGGGGGGCCGATCAGACGCTGTTCGAACCGCTTCCCCGGCCAGGCGACAAATTTGCGATCCCGGACGGTCCGGCGATCATCGGCTTTGACGGAACGATCGGCCGCCGGATCAGCTCGCACGGCGATGTGACCACACCGGATACCGCGTGGCTCCTCTACCGGCAGCTCTGCAACTGAGAGGGGGCGCTCATGGGAGTGACCGATTGGATGGTTTCTGCAGCCCCCAGACTTGCGGGCGCCGCAGCGGCTTGGCTTGTGAAGGAGGCAGGCTCCTCCGGCTTGCTCCTACTCGTAGTCCGGCCTTTGTTCCGCGGTGAAAGCACTGCCGTACGCTTCGAACTCAGTGCCGGCGTCAAATATGATGAAGAAAGCGAGTACTCGACTCAGCAAACCTGGGAGATTCCCTACGCCGCATTCCAGTCCGAAACGCAACGCTCCTCGTCGAAGGACGGCCAAATTCCCGAACTGCGTATTCCGAAGGAGCTGGCCTCCGACGTGCTTTACCGGTTGGCACTTTACAAGGCGCCTAAGGACAAGCCGCTGTGGCTCAAGCTGGCTCGGCCCTATGGTCTGCTTGGCATAGCGCTGTGGGAAAGGGAACTCGGTGCCGTGCTCGGCCGTCCGGTCCTGCGCATCCCTGACTTTCCGGGTCGGCCAGCAGAGCGACCGGATGTGCTCGAAGGTGCGCTGATCGTCGATGCGGCGCCAGAGGCCGACCCGGACGATGTTGCTCGCCGTACACGGGAGGTGGCGCAAGCGGTCATCAAAGGGTCATCGCGTTCCAGCACCCGCATCCATGTATTTGCCGCAGCACACTGCCATTCGAAGTTAATAGATCTTCAGCGGAACGAACGGATCGTCGTTCACGATCCGGCAGGTGCATTGACCTCGATCGAAGCGATCGAGCGTTGTAAGCAGCGAGGCCAAAACCGACTGCAATCGCAGGCTTGGGTGGAGTGGATCCTAAACCAGATCGGCGCCCGCGGCATCGATATGGTCCATATGATAACGCGTGCGCACTGGACTGAGGCGGGCGCCTACATCTCCGTCTCCGCCTCGCCGTCGCCCAAGGAGACTCGATCGGCACTGGTCCCAGTGGACCTCGACGAGTTTGGACTGCTCCTGAACCGTGTGGGCGCGTGGGCGGTCACATTCACGCCACCGGCACCAGACTGCCGTAATGACCTGGCCTTCATTGCCGACCGTCTCGCCCACCATCGGCCAGGCGCAGTGATGTTCAATGCCGGGGAGACCTCCGAAGATCTCAGGGTTTTGCAAGAAGCTTGCAGCTTGCTGTTCTCAGCCAGGCAATCCGTGGCACCTATTTTAGGCAACTCCTTCCTGCACTGTCATCCTGCTTTCGTGCGCGGCGAACAAGTGCCCGATGCCGGCGAACTTCTCCGTGCGATTGCCGACAACGCCCGCTTGCTTGTCGAGCGCGCACCCTTTGGAGAACGGCTCTCGCATGGCGTGACAAAATTGATTCCCGGCATTCGTACGACCGAACTCAGTGTCCCACCGGTCTGGGTCGCCGCGTTGCAGCGCTATCTGGAGGAGGCAGCGCTCGCCGGCATGCGACAGTCGGGCAAAGACGCCTTGCTATCCAACCTGCGCCCGGGCTCGCCGGACCAGAAAACGGAGACCCTCACTGGCTCGACGGCAGACACCTTGGCATCGATCCAAAGCGTTCTCGATAGTTACGCTAATCAGAAGACAGGACGATAAGACGTGCCCTGCCGGGAAGCCATCGTAGAATTCGCTGCGCTCGGCTCGCAATCGATCGGTGTGCGCCTGCTCGAATCTGGGGTGAACTACGACAACATGCTCCAATACGAGATCCTGGCGATCAATCCTGGCGGGCTTCCCCCGCTCAGGAGCGAGACCAACGTGATCGGGTATGGAACGACACTGCGTCAGGCGCTCTCGGTCCACACTGCGGTCGATGCCGAACTGGTCCAACTGTTTGGGACAGGCGCCCCGAATCAGGGAAAGCTGCATTTCGCGTTCAGTACTCCGGGAGCCGAGATGTACCGGTGGGAGGCGATCTGCAATGCAATGAACCGCTTTCTTGCTTTAAACGGCTCATGCTCTGTGAACAGGATTCCCATTAGCGGAGCGACGCAGAGTCTTCCGCTCCGAACGTTCTCCGGTCCAATACACCTGGTTGCGTTCCTTTCTCCTGCGGGAGTCCAGTCCGAGGGCGAATTCGACGTGATTACGGCGGCGGTCGCAGGCGCACGCAAGCGCGGGCTCGAAATCAAGACAACCATCTATCTCGGAGAGCAGGGGTTGCTGACTCGCGCGCAGGCAGACGTGGCCGCCGGAAGGCTCACGGACGTGATTGTACGTCCTATTCCGGCCACCGCACCGGGGATCGAAGCAGCCCTTAGGGGCGATAGCCCCCAAATTCTTCATTTCTTCTGCCACGGCAGCGCGCAAGCCGGCGAGCAACTGCTGGAATTCGCCTCGATTAACGATAACGATACTGATGAACCGAGCGGATCGATTCTCCTCTCCGTCGAAAGGCTTTGGGAGGTTCTTGTGGCGATCGGAACCGTGTGGGCGACAGTATTGAACAGTTGCTGTGGCGCGAAGGCAGTACCACGCCTCTATTCAATGGCCGCCACCCTTGTCTCTCGGGGCGGCTCGCCGATTACGGTAGGCATGGCTGAGGAAATATCCGATGACGACGCGACGCTATTCGCGCGATTTTTCTACGAGGACGCGCTCGAACTTCTCCGCCAGGCGATTACTCCCCTGCAGCCTGGGGCAGGAACGGTGATAGATCTTGCTCCCGCAGTCGCACGCGCACGCAAAGAACTACATGCGAAGTACGAGCACGATGAGGCTGACGCGTTCGGCCGTTGGTGCCTGCCGGTCCTGTATCAGCGCAAGGAGCCGTTACGCGTCACTAGGCTCACCGATCCAGAGATGCGAAGTCGGATCGAAGCGGTCGCTCAGGCGTTGCGGATCTTGCCGTCGTCAACCCCGATCGAGATCCGCGCCGAGTTGCTCCAGGTTCTCGACAAGGATCCGCCGGTCCCGCTCGACATTCGTCCAGACCGGTTCGGAAATCTTCCATGAGCGGGGAAATTGACCGACCGGGTTTTTTGCAGATCAATGCCTGGTCGCCT
>CAZNNJ010000074.1:0-12881 GCA_964574305.1 uncultured Rhodospirillales bacterium
AAGACCCGATGGGAGTGGGTAAAATTTGGCAGAGCCCGGAACGCGAACAGGGTGGGGGCGCAGGAACGTGCCACGGGTCTGAGGCCCCGGTGGCGGGGGGGTCAGGAACATCCCGACCAACCCGTGGAAGGCGTGCTTGGTCGCCAGCGGGGTCTGAAACCCATAGGTTCCGGTCCCGTGGCTGCCCATCAGCATATATTCCGCACCGGCGTTATAGCCTTGCCAGACCAGCTTGCCGCTTGCCTGGACATAGTCCGCGTCGATCAGCGAACTGCCGCCATCGTATGACGATTGATGGGCATAGGTTGCCTTGTATTCCAGCTTGAAATCGGCCGGCAACGCGACCTCGCCATGGCCGCGCAGCCCGTAAGTCACGCTGTTGCAGGCTTGCGGCCCGACCAGACCGCAGCCGGCCGCGCCGGCGATGACGCTGCCGGCATCGTTGCCGTACCAGTAGCCGAACGCCTCGACGGCGACCTCCTTGAGCGGTGTCCAGTATCCCTCGGCGATGAAGATCGTCGCCGGGATATGACGGTTCAGTATGTCCTTGATGCCCCAGGAATAGCCCGCCGTCAGCTTCAGCTCCGGCAGGGGTTTGCTGGTGACCGTCAGAGCATCGAAGGTCTGCATGTTCTGGCGAAAGTCGACATTGCCGACGAAGCGTACGTCGTCCAGGCTGATGATTTGCCGCCCGGCGACGATCGTCGTGTCGGGTATCCCGGCATAGCTTGCGAAGGCCTGGTTGACGTTGGTGGCGCTGGGATCGGCGATCGTCGCATAGCGTGTCAGGCCGTTGACCGGGCTGTTATAAGTGCCGGCGATATCGGCGACGTTGATGAATTGCAGCGTCGCGCCGATGCCGTCGACCGGCTTGGTCGAAAAACCCAGCAGCGTGCGCATGGTGAAGGCCTGAGCGCTCGCCTTGCCGTTCTGGTCGACGAACTCGAAACGCGGTCTGAGCTCGAGGCTGGGCGTGCCGCCGGTGAAAGCATCGGCCAGGTCGTCGGCCGCGGCCGGCTTGCCGAAACAGGCCGCGGCCATGGCGATGGCCCCAGCGCTCCGCAGGGTGGCGGACAGGAAGACAGTGCTGAAAAGATTTTCCCTCATGATGGTTTCTCCAGAACAGGATGCGGCGCGGCGTCCGGACATGGTTCCGGCAAAAGCGATCGCGATCTTGGAAATCAAGTTCGGCTGGCGCGGCGCGCATCCACAGGCGGACCGTCTTTGGCCCACCGAGACAGTTAGGGAGACGAATGCATCGTCACCCCGCTGGGGCCAGCCTCGACGTTGAGAACCGTCCCGCCGGCACAGGCAGCAGCACTGGCCAGCGGATGCTGCAATGCAATATCAGGGCCACTTCCGCAGAGCCAGGATTACAACGAATTAGCAGGCGACGGGACGGAGGAATCGTGATCTGTGCTGCATTGCAGTGCAGACACTGCCTATTTCCGTTGCAGCCGGCCACCCTCGGCCCCGAAGACCGAGCCATCGCAGAACATGTCCGCTCCCATGCCAACAACGGATGGGTGACCCTCTTCCATCCAGGCAGTCTCGTGCGCCCCCTCAGGCTTCGTATCGCGGGCCGGCACCGAAATTCCGGCCCGCATCGCGGCCTCCCGGTACAGGTCGGGGCGATAGATCGACGTCGCGCGTTCCCGGTCGATCTCGGGCGGCAGATGGCCCCAGCGCGCCATCTGTTCGAGAAACCAGGCGGCATGCGACGCCCACGGAAAATTGGCGGCGTGGCTGAAGAAGACCGAGCGGTCGACATTGCCCCAGGGCGCAGAAGCTGGGGCCGGAAGCGATTCCCGGATTGCCTGGGGATCGAGCGCCAGATAACGGGGGTCGGCCAGCATGCCCGCGACATGATCGGCATTGGCCGGATCGTCGCAGAAGCGGGCGGCCTCGATCAGGGCATCGATCATGGCGTCCAGGCGAGCCGGATTGGCGAGCGCCCAGGCACGCGGCACCGCGATGCATTTCTCGGGATGGTCGCGCCAGATCTGCGAGGAAGTCACCACCGTACGCCCCACGCCGCTTGAAGCGGCGACCGAGCCCCAGGGCGCGCCGGCGCAGAACCCGTCAATATGGCCGTCGCGCAACGCCGCGACCGTTTCTGCCGGCGACACGACCGAAAGCTCGATATCGCGGTCGGGGTCGATATCCGATGCCGCCAGCCAATAGCGCAGCAGCAGATTATGGGTGGAATAGGCATGCACCACCGAGAAGCGCAGCCGCCGGTCCCGCTGCCTGATCGCCTGCCTGAGACGCGCGCCGACCTCCATCGCATCGCCCCCCATCGCATCACCGGGGCCGCCGGGCGCGACCGCGTCGGCGAGCGCGTTCGAAAGGGTGACCGAATTGCCGTTGAGGCTGAGCGACATGGGCACGATCAGCGGCGTGCCGATACCGCGCAGGCCCAGCGAAACCGCAAAGGCGAGCGGCGGCAGCATGACGGCGGCGTTCAGCCGGCCATAGGTCAGCTTGTCGGCGATATTCGCCCATGACGGCTCAACCGAGAGCCGCACATCGAGGCCGCGCGCGGCGAAATAACCGTTCTCCGCGGCGACGATCACCGGCGCTGCATCGGTCAGTCTCAACAGGCCGATCGTGATCGGCCCTTCCTCCGGTGACATGGTTCCGGCCCCACTCATCCTATGGCTTCTTGTCCGTCGAGTTTAGAACTTCCGATGCGACCTCGACCATGCGTTTTCCACGATTCATCGCGGTCTTGCGCAGATGGCTGTGGGCCTGCGGCTCGGTCAGCCGGCGTTCCTTCATCAGCCGGGCCTTGGCGCGCTGAACGATCTCGCGTTCGTTGAGCCTGGTTTCCGCCTTCTCCAGCGTGTCCGCCAGTTTTTGATAGCGGCGGAAGATCGCGACCGCGGCCTGGACGATGGGCTTCACGTCCGGGACCGAGCTTCCCACGAGATTATAAGAGCTTACGCCCGCCTCGATGGCCTCCTCCATGAAGCCGGTGTCGCCCTTGTCGACGAACAGCACGATCGGGCGCGGCGCCTGGGCGCTGACCTCGCGGATGTTTTCCAGGCTGTCACGGTCGGGGCGGGACATGTCGACGATCACGACATCGGGTTTCACTGCCTCTACGACGTCGACCAGGCGCTGTCCCGGCGCCAGCCTGACGACCTGATCGATGCCGGACTCCGACAGGCGGCGCAAGACGGCCGCCGACCGGTCTTCATTGTCGTCTGCCAGCAATACCTTCAACGATGCGCAACCCGTGCTCCGGAATACTATTACAGAAGCACAGCAATATCCGTGCCAGAATCAGACCTTGGCGCCGAGCCCCAGTGCCTGGCGGGCGACGATGCCCTGCATGATCTGGGTCGTGCCGCCGCCGATGGTCTCGGTCATCGATTGCCGCCACAGCAACTCGGTCCCGGACTCTTCCAGTAGCCCCTCCGCGCCGCCAAAGGCGATAGCGGTGCGGGCAATGGATTGCAGCACCCTTGTATGCGTCACCTTATTGGAGGCGGCCTCAAGCGTTGCGTCGCCGCCGGCGATGGCGACCTTGAGCAGGCTCAGCGCCTGGGCCTCGGCCTCAAGCACCTCGACCGCAAGATCGGCCAGGATGCGGCGGATTTCGGGCTGTCGGTCGAGGCCGGTGCGCGCAGCGAATTGGGTGACGATGCGGAAGTCGGACCGGACGCGGCCGGGGCCGAAATGGACATGGCGTTCGTCGGCCAGCGCCTCGGCCATCATCCGCCAGGCCGCGTTTTCCTCGCCGACCCGGCAGTCGGCGGGCACGTTCACGTCATCGAGGAAGATTTCGGTGAATTCGTTGCCGTCCATGAGTTCGATCGGGCGGATGCGGACGCCCGGCGCATCTGTTGGAACGATGATCAGCGACAGGCCGCGCTTTTTCGAGGCCTGGTCGCCGGTGCGGCACAGCAGCCACAGATGGCTGACCAGATGCGCCTTCGAGTTCCAGCATTTATTGCCGTTGATCACATAGTGATCGCCCCGCCGCTCGGCCCGGCAGCGCACCGAGGCGAGGTCGGACCCAGCCTCCGGCTCGGAATAGGCGAGCGCGAAGGTCGCCTCGTGCCGCCGGATCGGCTCCAGCCAACGCGCCTTCTGTTCCGGTGTACCATGGCGGATCAGCGTCTTGGCGACGACGCCGACACCCTGCGGCGGCCGGGCGACCCCCTCATAGGCGACCTCGTTCCACAGCAGGAACTCCTGCATCGCAGAGCCCCCCAGCCCGCCAGCCCCCTTCGGCCAGGACAGGCCGAGCCAGCCCCTGTCGGCTAGCGCTTTATAAAATGTCTCGGAATCGGCCTGCTCGCGGATCGAGCGGTAGTTCTGGATATGCTTGTAGGGCGCGAGGAACGCACGCACCTCGTTCAGGAAATCGCGCTCAGCGTCATCGAGAGCCGGCGTGAGCATCAGCAGCGAGCCTTCGGTGGCCAGCGGAATGCAGGCCTCCGGCGCGGCCTCCGCCGGCGCCTGGACGGCCCACTGCTCGAAGCGGCGGCTGAGGCCGAAGACCGGCCCGTCGCGGGTCACACCGAACGCGCCGAATGTCTGGTGCGCAAGATAACCGAGCTCCCGTGCCGCCCGCCCGGCCAGGCGGCGTGCGGCACCGGCCAGGGCCGGACCATTGGCATCTCCTTGATCGAGGCGCTGCGCCGCCACGATGACCAGGTTGCGGGCCGCGGCGATCCGGGTGGAAACCTCGCCCAGCGGCAGCGCGACGCCCTGGAACTCGCCGATCGGCTGGCCGAATTGCTTCCGGTCGCGTGCGTGCGCGGCGGTGCGTTCCAGCAGTTGCCGCGCGGCTCCGACAAGATAGGCGGCGAGGCTAAGATCGTAGCGATGGACCGCCCGTCGCCATGGCCCAAGCGCCTCCGCCGGCTCGGCGGCGACACGCGCCCAGTGCTCGCCGCCAAGCGTCGCGACCGGCTCGGCGGCACGAACCTCGATGAGACGTGCCTCATCGCCGTCTAGCGCGATGAACAGATCGGCGACGGCGCCCCAGGGCATCAGGGGCAGCGTGCCCAGGGAGACGACGGCATCGCCCGCGATCAGCGCCTCGGCCTGTGCCGGCGGCAACAATCCGGTGGCGAAAAACGTGGCCGCCAGCGGCCCCGGAAAACCGGCGCGGCCGAGCGCCTCGCAGGCGGCGGCGATATGGCAAAACTCTCGGGCATCCCCCTCGGAGCCCAGAGCCAGCACGCCGAGACCGGCCAGGCGCTCCCACAAAGCGCTGCTGAACGTGCCATCGCCCATCTCCTGGGCGCAGAAGCGGGCGACCGAGTCCGCGATCGCGACCGATTCCGCATCGAAGGTGAGGTCCAGGGCCAAAAGCGCGCTCCGTTCAGGCTTTGAGGATAATGCCTTCGGCGATCCTGTCCCAGCATTGGGCAAGATCGATCGCCGCCAGCAGCTGCGGCTTCCGCACCTTGTCCGATGCGGTCTTGGGCAGCTCCGGCAATACCCGGACGAAGCGCGGCACCATGAAATAGGGCATGCGCGGGATCATGAAGTCGATCAGCGCGCGCGGATCGACCGCAGCGCCGTCGCGCGGCGACACGACCAGCAGCACCTCCTGGTCCTCGAACTCGCCGGCGACGCCGATAGCCGCCACCTCCCGCACAGCCGGATAGGCCAGCGCCTCGCGCTCGATCTCGATGGACGAAATGTTCTCGCCGCGGCGGCGGATGCAGTCCTTCAAACGATCATGGAAGAAGACATTGCCGTCAGCGTCGCGCCAAGCCGCGTCGCCGGTATGGAACCAGCCGTTGCGCCAGGCTTGCGCGGTCGCGTCCGGCGCGTCGTGATAGCCGGCATTGAGCGTCCAGGGATGCCCGGTCCTGAGCACGATCTCCCCAACCTGCCCGCCCGGCACCTCGAGGTCGTGCACATCGACGATCCGCACCTCGACGCCCGGGCGCGGCCGGCCGCAGCTATTGTCGAGCGCCGCGTTGATCGGGGTGATCGTCACGCAAGCCGTCTCGGTCATGCTGAAGCTGCCGAAATAATCGACATCGAAACGCTCGGCGAATGCCTTCACCGTGGCGTTGGGGGCGCGGACATTGACGATGCGCAGCGGATTGTCCCGGTCATCGGGCTTGCGCGGCGCCTTCAGCAGGAACTCCATGATCGCGGGCCCCAGGCCGGGTACTGCTGTGCAGCCGGTGCTTCTGAGACGCGGCCAGAAGTCGGCGGTGCTGAAGCGTTCGAGGACCGAAATCGAGGCGTTGCGGTAAAGCGCCGCCATGACCCCGCTGATCGGCGAGATATGGGAGAGCGACGTCATCACCATCATTCTGTCGTCCGCCGTCATATAGCCGAGCTGCGCCTGGACCAGGGTCCAGAGCTGGGCATAGGGCACGCGCACGCCCTTCGATCGGCCGGTCGTGCCCGATGTGTAGATGACGGCGGCGATGTCCGAAGGCTGGGGGTCATGGTCGGGCGGGCTGTCGTCGGCGTCGAGCGCCGCGTCGCCTAGGACGCGGACGCCTGGAAAGGCCGGCCCCTCCCCGCCCAGCACGACGAGTGTTTCGAGCGCGCCCGGCGCGATATCGGCAAGGCGCGGCGCCAGCGCGGCCTGGGTCACCATCAGCCGGGCGCCGCTATTGGCAATGACATGCTCCAGGATGCCCCCGCGATAGGACGCGGCGATCGGGACATGGACCGCGCCCAAATAGTCGGTCGCCAGCCACAGCCGCAGCTGTGCCGGGCCGTTGGGCAGCCAGTTGAGGATGAGATCGCCCGGCGCGACGCCCAGCCCGTCCAGCGCCGTCGCCCCGCGCCGCGCCAGGTCCAGCGTTTCGCGATAGGTCCAGCGCGTGCCGTCGTCGAACACGGCGAATATCTTGGACGGCGTCTCGACGGCCAGCCGGTCGAGAACGAGCCTGACGGTGCATTCCGCCGCCGTGGGCGTCCGGGGCGTGAAGGGCGCGAACGTGGAGCGCGGGCGTTTTGGCTCAGGCACGCTCATTCGCATCACCTCCCGCTTCCCCAATTTGGCTCTCGAAAGGCCACCGGTAAATCCTTATACTTATTTCCACCCGCCGCAAGGGCCGGGTTGGCTTAGGAAGGCGCTACCCAATGGATTGGAGCTGGAGCGAGGAGCATCGGGCGTTCCGCCAAAAAATCCGCGACGTGCTGGAGAGGCACCTTCCGACCGACTGGGAAGCCAGGTCCAGGCTCGACACCAGCTCCGCCTATGTCTCGCGCTTCTCGCGCGAATTCTGCCCGGTCCTGGCGCGCGAAGGGCTGTTGATTCCACACTGGCCCAAGGAATTCGGCGGCGGTGGGCTCGACGCCTTCCATCACTGGATCCTGGGCGAGGAGATGTTCGCCGTCGGCGATCCACGCAGCTATCAATACATGAACGTGAACTGGGTCGGCCCGGCCATCCTGCGCTACGGCACCGACGCGCAGAAACAGGAGCATATCGGCCGGATCGCGGCAGGCACCCATATCTGGTGCCAGGGCTTCTCCGAACCCTCCGCCGGTTCCGACCTGGCCTCGCTGACGACGCGGGCCGAGCGTACGGATGCCGGCTATGTCATCGACGGCATGAAGATCTGGACCTCCGGCGCCAGCCTGGCCGATTACTGCTTCATGCTGGCCCGCACTGGCGGCACACGGCATGAGGGCATCTCGGTCTTCCTGGTGCCGATGGATACGCCGGGCGTGAAAGCAAAGCCGATCCCCAACCTGATGGGCGAATTCTCGCTGCACGAGACAGCATTCGACCGAGTCGAGGTGCCGGAGAGCGCACGGCTGGGCGAGGAGGGCCAGGGCTGGTCCATCGTGCGGCAGGTGATGCACAACGAGCGGATCGGCCAGCCGCGCTATACGCTGTCGATGCGGGCGCTGGACAGGGCAGTGGCGCGGCTGAGAGGCAAGGGCACGTTCGGCGGGCAAAGCGTGCGCGCCGATGCCGGGCGCGCCCATGCCGCGCTGGTCGCCGCCCAAAGCCTCGCGCTTCAGGTCATCGACGGGCGCGTGAAAGGCCATCCGCCCGACGCGCTGACCAGCGTCGCCCGCTATGCGCTGGTCGCGGCCGACCGGCAGGTCGCCGATTTCCTGGGTGCGTACCTTACCGACGAACTGATGGCCGCCGCCGACCCGCTGATTTCGGCCGCCTATCGCCGCACCGGCTCGACCGGGATCGCTGCCGGCACGGCGGAGATCCAGCTGAACCTGGTCGCCCGCGACCACCTGCACCTGCCGAAGGGCTGAGAGATGGACTTGGACCTCACCCAGGATCAGGCCGGCCTGCTCGACGCCATGGGTAAGCTGACAGCGCCCTTCGCCAGCCAGCCGGCGGGCGCGGCGCGGGATTTCCTGGTCAGCGCCGAATTGGAGGACCGCCTCACCGAAAGCGGCTTCCGCGACGTCGCCACCATCGAGGGCATGGGCGTGCTGGACGCAGTGCTGCTGACCGAGACGGTTGCCGCCCTGCCCTATGTCACCGAATTCGCCGCCTCCGCCATCGTCGCGCCGAAGCTCGGCATCCCGGCAGGCCGGCCGACCGTGCTGATGCAATCGCTCGAAGCACCGGCGCGGTTCCTGACCGGCGGCGGGATCGCGCTGGTGGAGGATGGCGACGATGTCCGCGTCATCGACCTGGCAGGCCGCGACATCGAAGTGCTGCGGGCGCCGTTCGGCTATCCGCTGGGCCGGCTTCGCTCGCTTGAACTGGATGGCGAGCGGATTGCCGGCGCGGCTCCGACCTTACGGCAATGGTGGCATGTCGCCCTGGCGGCGGAGATCGGGGCGGTGGCCGGCGCGGCTGTCGATCTCACCGTCCAATATGTGAAGGACCGCCGCCAATTCGGCCGGGCCATCGGATCGTACCAGGCGGTGCAGCATCGCCTGTCGGAATGTTCGGTCGCGGTCGAGGCGATCCGGCAGCTGGCCCGCCGCGCCGCCGCGACCGAGGACGTACAGGACGCGCTGATCGCCGCCGCATACGCCAAGGAGGCCTGCGCGCGGATCGTCTACGACACGCAGCAATTCCACGGCGCGATCGGCGTCACTTATGAATATCCGCTGCATCTGTGGACCTATCGCCTGCGCCTGCTGCAGGGCGAACTGGGCAGCTTCGCCGATACGGCGAGCGCGCTGGCCGAAGCCCGCTGGGGCTGACCCCTTATTCCGCCGCCGACGCCGTCTTTCCAGTTTCGCCAAGCCAGGGGTCGAGGGCGTGGATGTGGCCCAGCATCAATTTGCGCGCCGCCTCTGCGTCGCCGGCCAGGATCGCCTCGCCGACGCGGGCATGAACGTCATGCACGCGCTTGGCCGTCGCCGGGCGGGAGCGGGTGGGGTTCGTCTGTTCCTCTGTCAGCATCACCAAGCATTGGGCGATCAGGTGCATTGCCGGATTGCCGGTCATGCGCGCGACCAACAGATGGAATTCCTTGGCCGCGCGCCAATCCTCCTCCACCCGCTTGCGCTCATCGGCCAGCAGCGCCTTGAGCTCCGCTCTGTCCGCCTCGGTGGCGTTCAGCGCCGCCAACTCGGCGGCATGGGCTTCGAACTGGCCGCGTATTTCCAGCAACTGCCCGACCGTGACCCGGGCGAAGGACAGGTAAAGCGCCATGGCATGCGCCACGCCCTCGGACTCGGGCGCGGCCACCACCAGCCCGCCATTGGGGCCGGGCCGCATCCGCGCGACCCGGTCGGATTCGAGCAGCCGGATCGCCTCGCGGAAGACCGCGCGGCTGACGCCGTAGCGCTGGGTCAGCGCCGCCTCGGACCCCAGCACCATGCCCACCGGCCAGCCGCGCTCGATGATGTCGCGCTCGATCTTCGACGCCACCACCTCGGCCAGCTTGCCGGCGGGCCGCGCCCGCTTGCGGAACAGCGGATCGTTCATTTGGGCGTCAACCGGTAGATCGCGCAATCGAGGTCGGAGGCGATGTAGATGATGCCGCCCTGGCCGACCGCGAGGCCGGTCGGGACGAAGGCCTTCGGCCAGCCTGGGGGACCGGATTGGCCGATGGGCAGGTTCTCCGCGACCGTGCGGCGGGCGCCGTTTTCGAGATCGATCGTTGTCAGCCGCTGTTTTCCGATCTCGCCGACGAGGAGGGTTTTGTCATCCAGGAAGGCCAGACCTTCGGGGCTGTCGAGACCTTCGGCGACCACAATCAGTGACCTCGCCCCTGCGGGGAGAGGTCGGCGCGCAGCGCCGGGTGAGGGGGTGCCGCCGTTAGGGAGCCGTCGGGGAGAAGGGCTCGCTGCGCTCGCCGCCCCCTCACCCGGATCGCTGTGCGATCCGACCTCTCCCCGCTGGGGCGAGGTCAAATCCGCCTTGCTCCTGACCACCACTGTCCGTTCATCCAGCAGGGCCAGCGTCTCGGCATCCGGCTTCGCATCCGCTGCGAACAGCGCCAACACCAAGTCAGCCGCCTCCGCCCGGGCGCGCGCGCGGCGAATGCCCTCACCCTCCACCAGCCCCGCCGTCTCCCGCAGCCCCGCCGTGTCGATCAGGATGACCGGATACCCGCCAAGGTCGAGATGGACCTCGATGGCGTCGCGTGTGGTGCCGGCCTCGGAGGAGACGATGGCGATGTCGCGCTGGGCCAGCGCGTTCACGAGGCTGGATTTGCCGGCATTGGGGGCACCGACCACGGCGATGGTCAGGCCGTCGCGCAGGCGCTCGCCCCGGCGCGCATCCGCGAGATGCTCAGCAATAGTCGCATACAGCGCCGCTATTTGTCCGGACAATTGGGCGACCGGATCGCCGATATCCTCGTCCGGGAACTCGATATCGGCCTCCAGATGGGCGCGGAGCCGGATCAGCTCGGCACGCCAGCCGTCATAAAGTCCGGACAATGCTCCGCCGGCCTGGGCCAAGGCCTGGCGACGCTGCGCTTCGGTCTCAGCCGCGGCGAGGTCGGCGATGGCCTCGGCCTCGGTGAGGTCGAGCTTGCCGTTCTGGAAGGCGCGGCGGGAGAATTCGCCCGGCTCGGCGTGCCGGAAGCCGGGCAGCTTGCCCAAGGCGGCGCCGATAGCCTCGGCCACCGCGCGGCCGCCGTGGGAATGCAGCTCGGCGGCGTCCTCGCCGGTGAAACTCGCGGGGCCTGGAAACCACAGAACCAGCGCCTGGTCGATAGGCTCGCCGGTGGCGGGATCGTGCAATCCGCGCAGGCTCGCGCGGCGCGGCGCCGGCGGCGCCTTCCCGGTCAGCAGCCGGATGCCCTCGGCAACGCCGGAGCCTGACAAACGCCAGACCGCGATCGCGGCCCGGCCCGGTGCGCTGGCGAGCGCGAACAGCGTCTCGCCGCTCATGACAGACGCAAGTCGCGCCGCGACTATTCGGCGGCTTCGGCCATCTGGTCGGGCCTGAGCTCTTCCTGCTCGGTCGTCAGCATCAGCCGCTCGACCCGCTTGCCCTGCTTCAGATGGGTCTCGATGATCTCGTCCAGATCGGCGCGAGTGTCGTAATGGTACCAGACGCCTTCAGGATAGATCGCGATGGTGCAGCCGAGCTCGCAGCGGTCCAGGCAGCCCGAGGCGTTGATGCGCACATTGGCGAGGCCGGCGGCACGCGCCTGGGCCTTCATATAGTCGCGCAGCTTCTCCGAACCCCGGCGCGCGCAGGACGGCCGCTTGGCCCCTTCGCCGCGGTCATTGGTGCAGACGAAGACATGGGCCTCGTAATAGGGCGCGGGATCGGTCGGCAGCGAACGGTCGGTCATGTGGTCTTGCTCTTCCCTGGTCACTTCTTCTTCGGATCGCTCATCGCGTTCCAGAACATCTTCTGAATGCTTTCGAGGCCTTGCATGGAGGCGGGAAGCCAACTCCTGATCAGCGCGTCCGGCTCCACCGAGTGCATCCCGGCCAGCATCCGCTCTTCCACGTCGTTCATCGGCCGCTCCGGCAACGGGGCAACGTCCGCCAGTCCGAAGAATGCGCCATCCTCACCCGGGTTGCCAGACGTTTCGCAACGTGCAGTTATGGCGGGGGCAGACTAGCCAAAGCTGCGCGGGCGGGCAATTGCTGAGGGTGGCTCAAGAAGGCTTTTTGGACCGCGACGGCAACGACATCAGCAAGCCCAACAGGTAGCAGACGACGAACCATTCGATTGCGGAGTTCGCAAGCCCCCCAAAGCTAGCCGTATTGTAGTGCCGCACACCCTCAATTGCGGTCACTCCGGCCGAGGTTCCGAACGCCCAGAAGAGTGCGTAGCGTTGCCGCGAAGCCTTAACCCAAACCCTGAATCTCTGCAGCCTCGACATCAGCCGCCTCCGATTTCGACCGGCACAGCCTAGCATGGCCGATCTATTCTGTAGATGGTCTTGAGCACGCTTGTTTCCACCGCCGGTTCGCCGTAGCTTCGCCGCTCCCCGCACTTCAACGATCGATGCCACCATGCCTGACAACGTTCTCGACCAGGGCCCCGCCGACGCCGCCACCAGCGACAGCTCCGCTGCGCGGCTGAAATCCTTCATCGAGCGGATCGAGCGGCTGGAAGAGGAAAAGGCCGGCATCGCCGCCGACATCAAGGAAGTCTTCGCCGAGGCCAAGGGCACCGGCTTCGACGTCAAGATCATGCGCCAGGTGATTCGCCTGCGTAAGATGGAGAGCGCCGACCGGGCCGAGCAGGAGGAACTGCTGGACCTGTATCAGCGGGCGCTGGGGATGATCGTCTAACCCCCCACGTATTCTCTTTTTCTCGTCATGCCCGGACTTGATCCGGGCATCCACGCAGGTGGGACTCGCTCCGGCGCTCGTGGATAGGCGTGGATGGCCGGGTCAAGCCCGGCCATGACGGTAGAGTTATCGGCTTAGAACTCTGACGAGGAAATTCGTCGCCCGCGCCAAATCCTCCGCCGTCCTGGGTAAGGACGGCGTCCAATAGACGGAGGCCCGGAAAGGCCGCAACCACACCCCCC
>CAZNNJ010000075.1:0-8150 GCA_964574305.1 uncultured Rhodospirillales bacterium
ATGGGCGCCGCCGGCGGCAGCCCAAATCTGCTGCTGCAGGTGCCCGCGCCGGGCAAGGCCGCGGAAGCGCGGTGAACAAAAAGGCTCGCGCATCGCGGCGGGAAACCGCCGCGGTGCCGGGCCGGAAAGGAAATGAATATGAACGCAAATTTGCTATTGGGATTTATTCCGCCCGTTCTGGCCCCCGGCATCGCCGTTCTGGCGGGTCTGGCCCTCGTTATGCCCCTCGGGTTTGGGCCCTTTGTGGAGGAGCCCGGGGCCCTTGTCCCGGTCCGGCCCGGCAGGCTGGTCGCCGTTCGCGTTCAGCCGCTTCAGCGCGCCGCCGTAATTGTTCTCGTAATGGCTGGTCAGGATCTTTTCCGAGAAGCCCTTGATCTTTGCCGGCTCGAACGGCAGCGGCTTCGGCGAATAGGTGAAGGAAGCCTTGGTCGCCGCTTCGCCTGCCGCGTTCGCGGTGGCGGCAATGCCGGCCGCGGCCGTGACGACCCCCGCTGTTGCGCTGCCCTTTAGGAAAGTACGCCGAGTGCTCATCATAATCGCCTCGCTGGTTGGAGTGATATCTGGCGGTGACGGCTGTCCCGCCCCTCAAAATCCGCTGAGGATCAGCCGCAGAACGACGCTGGTCGCCGCGCAGATGCCGAGCGTGCGCAGGACGCCCAGCTTGAGCCGCAGCAGAGCGACGGCGGCGACCACGGACAGCAGCAGCGCCCAGGGATCGACGCTGCCCGGGACCGGCATGTCGAACGCCAGGAGACCGGCGCGGACCGGCGTGGTTTCCCGGAACAGCGCATGCAGCGCGAACCAGACCGCCAGATTGCCGATCACCCCGACGACGCTGGCGGTGATCGCCGCCAGCGCGCCCGACAGGGCCCGGTTGTTCTGCAGCCGCTCGACCAGCGGCGCGCCGAGCAGGACGAAGGTGAAGCAGGGCGCGAAGGTGGCCCACAGGGTCAGCGCCGAGGCTGCGATGCCGCCGGCGATACCGGAGAGCGGGCCCGGCGCGCGATAGCCGGCCAGGAAGCCGACGAATTGCAGCACCAGGATCAGCGGCCCCGGCGTCGTCTCGGCCAGGCCAAGGCCGGCCAGCATCTCCTGCGCCGACAGCCAGTGATAGCCGGTCACCGCCTCCTGCGCGGCATAGGCCAGCACGGCATAGGCGCCGCCGAAAGTCACCACCGCCATCTTGGAGAAGAACCAGGCGACGTCGCCGAAGACGCCGCCGACCGGCAGCAGCAGTGCCACCGGCAATATCCAGAGGACCGTGGCCGCGATGCCGCCGCGCCGGGCGCTCCGCGACAGGCGCTGGACATGCGCCGGATCGGCCTCCAGCACCGCATCGAGCAGGGCCGGCGGGCCGTCCTTTTCCTTGCCGTGCGACGCGCCGGCGAAATGGCCCGGAGCCAGGAAGCCGATCAGCCCGGCGGTCAGCACCACGGCGGGGAAGGGCACGGCGAAGAAGAACAGGGCGATGAAGGCGACGGCGGCCAGCCCCCAGGCCGACCGGCCTTTGAGCGCCCGCCGCCCGATCCGAAGCAGCGCTTCCAGCACCAGCACCAGAACGGCGCTTTTCAGCCCGAAGAACAGGGCGGCGACCAGCGGTATATCGCCGAACACGGCATAGGCAATCGACAGGCCCAGCATCACCAGCGCGCCGGGAATCACGAACAGCCGCCCGGCCACCGCGCCGCCCTTGGCACCATGCATCAGCCAGGCGAGATAGATCGCCAACTGCTGGGCCTCGGGCCCCGGCAGCAGGGTGCAGAAATTCAGCGCATGCAGGAACCGGCGCTCGCCGATCCAGTTGCGCTCATCCACCACCTCCCGGTGGAGCAGCGCGATCTGCCCGGCCGGGCCGCCGAAGGACAGGCAGCCGATCTTGAACCAGACCCGCGTCGCTTCGGCGAAGGTCGGGAGGCGGGTGGCCTCCGCCGCGTCTTCTTGTTCGACTGTTGCGCTCATATGCGGGCCCCCGCCGGCCACGTGTGGGTCTCGCTGGTCGCGTCGCGGGCCCAGCGATAAAAGGCGTCATAGAGCCCCATGGCCGCGTCCAGCTGGGCAATGTCGTCGCGATAGATGCGCGACAGGCCGAGCGAAGCGGCGAGCAGCCCGGCTGCCTCCGGCGCGATATCCAGCCGGTCGGTGTCGGCGCCGCGCACGATCGTGGCCAGCCGGTCGAGCGCCGGGGAGGCGATGCCGAATTCCTCCAGCATCACGTCGAAGGTGCAGCGCTCGCCGCGATGGCTCCAGAACACGCCTTCCAGGTCGAACGGCGTCGCGCCGAAGCGCTCGGCCACGCCCGCGACCTCCGGCAGCGAGACGAACAGGAAGATCGCCTGCGGGTCGACGAAGCGGCGGATCAGCCAGGGGCAGGCGATGCGGTCGATCTTGGGGCGGGCGCGGGTGACCCAGACGGTGCGGCCCTGCGGGTCGCGGGCCGGGATATGGTCCGGCCGGATCAGCAGGCCGCCGGCCTCGGCCCAGGCGTCGAAGCCGCCTTCGAGATACTCCGCCCGCGCGCCGGCCTGCCGCAGCCAGGCAGCGACGCCCTGGCTGAGCTTGGCGCCCTGCCGGTCGGCGACGACGACGGCCTGGCCGGCATAATCGCCGGCCCATGCCGCTACGCCGTGTGGATCGCGCAGCAGGCTGGCGGGAAGCGCGCGCGGATCGGCCGCCCTGTCTTCATCCGTCCGCACGTCGAGCATGCGCGGAGCGTCCTGCGTGCCGATCAGGCGGGCGAGTTGCGCGGCGGTGATGGTATCGGGTGCAGCCATGGCGTCCCCTCCTGCTCAGGTGGAGTTCGGACGCGATATTTCGGCCAAAGCCTCACGGGGCAATCGCAATGTCCCCTGAAATCAGCGTGCCAAAATGCCGGCCGGGCGTCAACGATGGCGTGCGGCGCTCGATGTCGCCGCCGGGTTATCCCCGCATCGCATTCGTGGTCAGCGGCCGGCCGGATGGTGCCCGGCCGCGATATCGGCGGGAGCCTCGGCGGCGGGCGCGGAGTAGGTGATCATCACATTCTGGGCAACGTCGTTGACCCGAAAACCCGCGGCGACGAACTGTCCGAAGAGCAGTATCGACGTCGTATGCGATTCGGCGGTGATCGTGAATACGCCGTAGGGCTTCGCGGCGCCCTGCGCCTGCGAATAGGTGTAGGAGGGCTCGGCCTGCGTGAACTCTCCAAGCTCGATCATGTTGGTCCCGTCGAAGCCGGATACGGTCAGATGGGAGTCGCTGTTCCCCGTCGCGACATTCAGGATCGAATGCTTGCCCAGCGTCGTGGTGCCCTCGATCTCGGCGTGGAAGTCGACGATCTCGGTGGCGCTGGTCTTCAAGGTCGTCGATTTCGCGACGGCGCCGGACGACACGAACAGCGTGACACCGCTCCCGATCGTCTGGCCTTTGATCTCTGTTCCCGGGGCCACGCCGATCGTGCTGCCGCTAGCGGCGTCGATCGCCGCCGAGCCGCCGGCGAGCACGATCTCGCCGCCGCTCATGACCGTGTCCAGGGCTTCGCTGCCGCCGGAGCTGACGATCTCGATCCCGCCGGACTGAATGACGGTCCCGCTGGTTCTGCCCCCGGACGAAACGGTCAGGATCACCCCGTTGCCAACGGTCAGTCCGCCATAGACACGGCGATTGGCCGCGGAGGTCACCGCTTCGATGCCCCCGCTCGCGACGGTGCCGCTGAACAGGCCGCCGGCCAGGTCGAGCATGCCGCTGCTCAGCACCTTGAGGCTGCTGACGTGGGCACCCCCGCGAACGACAAGCGTTCCGCCGTTGCCGATCACGCTGCCGGAGGCGATGCCGCCGGGGGCGACGACCTCACGCCCGCCGCTTTCGACGATGGCGGCAATCGATTTGCCGCCGCTCTCGACAAGCTGTCCGCCTTTGCCGGTGATTACCGCGCCACGCACGAATCCGCCGTTCCGGACGATCTCCAATCCGCCGCTAACGATGTCCCGGTAGGTCCGCCCGCCCGAGGAAACGATTTCGCGGCCGGTCTTGAGCTCGGTTCCGCTGGTTACCCCGCCTGACCCCACCGCCAGCGTGCCGCCCTCGACGATGTAGAGGCCGGTCGGGCTGCCGGCCGTGACGCTGGTGAGCGTTCCGGATGAGACGATGTGTGTAGACATCCCGGGTCAATCCAGGCGCGTTTCATGTTTCGACGCCGATGTCGTTACCGGACCGGTCTCCCGAGTGGCGTGAAAGATTCATGAATTTTCCGCGGCGGCCGGCCGTCGGATGGACGCTACGATTTCGCGGCGGGTACACGCCTGGGCTTCGACCGTGACAGAAAGTGGATAAAGAACACCGCCAGCACGGCGATGCCGATCGCCCAGTGGGCAATGGCCGTCCAGTTCAGCCAGTCCGGGTCGCCGATATAATAGAGGGCATAGCCTGAGAGGATCAGGAAGATCGTGGTGCCGGCCAAGGTGCCGCCCGAGCGGCGGCGCCAGCGCAGGTCCCAGCCGGTAGTGATGTGGCGGCTCCACATCCAGCCGAACAGGAAGGTTGCCAGCACGGCGAAGGCGCCGTGGCTCATCAGCCACCAGCCTTCCCACGGATTGGTCTTGAAGCCGAACGGCCCCTTCACCCGCATGAAATAATGCACGATCAACCAGGCCACCCCGGTCACCCAGATGCCCCAGCCGGTGACATAGAGCAGCCAGCGGTAAGATTGGCCGAGCTTCATCGGGCCTTTGACGGCGGGCCGGGCGGTCGCGGTCATTGGACGGCTCCCAACGTGTGCCATTGGCCGTCATGGAAATAGGCGGTGGCGTGGTGGGCTTTCAGGACGGCGTCGGCCTCCGGGCCCAGCGCCAGCACGATCTTGGTCAGCGCGTCGGCGGTCATGCACGCCCGGGCAACGACCGAGACGAAGCTTCGCGTGCCGACGCTGCGATGGGTCCCGCCCTCGACATGCGGCCCGGCCTTGCCGCCGGCGACATCGTGCAGATCGTCCCGCCCGCTGCTGCTGGCGAGAGCGGCATTCTCCAGCTCGACGACCGGCACTTGGCCCTCCTCGACCGGCGCGCGCAGCAGGATGCGCTCGGGCTCAGGCCCCTGGATACGCAGGTCGCCGCCGGCATTGACCGAACATTGTATCTCGGGCGGCAGGTTCATCGCCGCGATGGCCCGGTCCACGGCATAGCCCTTGGCGATGCCGCCCAGATCGATCCAGAGTGGTTTGCGCAAGCGGATTTCGTTGGAGGACAGCAGCTCGATATCCCGCCAGGATGCGGCAGGGTCGGGTTCCGGCGCGTCCGGCCGCGGCAGGAAGCCCCAGGCGACCAGGTCGGGAGCGACCGTGATGTCGAAGACGCCGTTCGAGGCCTCGGCCATGCGCCCTGCATCGGCCAGCACCGCCCAGGTGCGCGGATCGACCGCGACCGTGCTCGCACCGGCACGGTTGATCCGGCTCACATCGCTCGATGGTTCGTGGAAGCTCATCAGCCCGTGGATTTCGGCGATGGCGGCAAAGCCGGCCTCGATGGCCATCTGTGCCTCGGAGTCGGGCAGGCCGACGCCGATCGTCACAAATGTGCCGAGGAGCGGCCGCGCCCGCCTGACGATCTTAGTCCGCCTTCTCGTAACGCACGGCGGCGAAGCTGGAGGTCAGGCCGCCATCGACCACCTGCGCGCTGCCGTTGATGAACGCCGCGCGCGGGCTCGCCAGGAACAACGCGACCTCGGCGATGTGCTGGGATTCGCCGTAGCCGCGGAAGGGCGGCATCTTGAGGTCCTCCGGCGCCACATAGGTGTCGACCATCTCGCCGAAATTGAGCGGCGTGTTGACCCCGCCCGGCAGGATCGCGTTGATCCGCACGCCCTTGCCGGCCAGCGGCTCGGCCGCCGAGCGGATCAAGCCGATGAGGCCGTGCTTCGACGCGCTGTAGGCCGGGTTGTTGGCGAGGCCCAGAATGCCGCCGGTCGAGCCGGTGACGACGATGGCGCCGCCCGGCTGGATCGCCTTGCCCGCCGCCCGGATGCCGAGGAAGCAGCCGCGCAGATTGATCGCGATGATCCGGTCGAAGGCCGAGATGTCGTCATCGTCGAAGCTGGTGCCCGGGCCGTAATAGCCGGCATTGAGGAAGGCGATGTCGAGCTTGCCGAAGCGCTCGACAGTCTCGGCCACCATGCGGTCATTGTCCTGCTGCGACGAGACGTCGACCTTGGTCGCGAACACGTCGCCGCCCTTGGCGCGGATGTCCGCCGCCACTGTCTCGGCGCGCGGTATGTCCATGTCGGCGATGCAGACCTTGGCGCCTTCCTCGGCCCAACGATAGGCGGCCGCCTTGCCGATGCCCGACGCAGCGCCGGTGATGAGGACGGACTTGCCCGCGAATTCCTGTGCCATGCTGTTCCCCGTGTTTTCCTTATGACATGAAAACGGCGCCGATTTTGAGGTCGGCGCCGTTTCTTTTTTCGTTACTCGCTTACTCGGCCGCCGCGGCGAGCTTGTTCTTGAAGTGCGGGATCAGATGATTGCCGATGTTGCGGATGGTTTCCATCGTCGCCTCATGCGGCACGGTGCCCATCTGCACCAGGAACAGAATCTCGTCGGCGCCCGAATCGACCAGCCGCTGGACATAGCGGATCGCCTGGTCGACCGAGCCGTAGGCATCTTCCTCGACATGGTAGTTGCTGATCGAGGCGTCGGTGACCGGGATTTTCTCCTGGCCCAGATAGGCGACGATCTGCTCCTTGGCATGCTCCAGCTCGGCGACCTGGGCATCGGCGTCCAGGTCGTCGACCCGCGGCTTCTCGCCGCCGGCATACCAATAGCGGATCGATTCGGCGAAGAAGCGCTGGCCGCGGGTGCCAATGCGGCGGGCCTTCTGCGCGTCGTCCAGGATGATGGCCGGGCACAAAGCCGCCAGATGCTCGTTCGGACGGAAGCCGACCTGATCCTCGGCCTTGCGGTTCTTGTAGGCTGCACGATAGATCGCGTTCTTCTTGGCGATCTCGTCCGGGCCGGAGAAGCCCAGCACCAGGGCGCCCAGGCCGCGCGAACCGGCGATCGACAGGGCCTCCTCGCGAGTGCAGGCCATGTACATCAGCGGGTGCGGGTCCTGGAAGGGCTTGGGATGGATCGGGCGCGGCGGGATGTCGATCAGCCCGTGATGCTCGAACTCTTCCTGCATCCACATTTTGGGGATCATGTACATCGATTCGTCGACCTGCGGCGTCACGTCCTCAAGCTTCGTGTCGAAGGCGCCGGTCTCCTGGACCGTGCCGCCCTTGCCGACGCCGAAATGGAGCCGGCCGCGCGACAGGATGTCCAGCGTGGCGACGCGTTCGGCGACCTTGATCGGGTGGTTCATCTTGAACGGCAGGCAGACCACGCCGTGGCCGACATGGATGCGCTTGGTGCGCCCGGCGACGAAGGCCAGGAAGCTTTCCGGCGCCGACAGGTGCGCATACTGGGTCAGGCAGTGATGCTCGACCGACCAGATGCAGTCGAACCCCATCTCCTCCGCCAGGACGCATTGCTCGATCATATCGGCAAAGACCTGGGCCTCGTTGGCGCGCGAGGTGTCCACCATCTGCGCTTCATAAATGATCGAAAACTTCATTCGTCGTTCCCCTCCGCCCCGCCTGGGAGCCAAAATTCATCATCCGCCGCTTGGGCGCCGTGCCCTTGTGGCAGCGAAAAGCACTGTGCACATCATCCAAATGGATGAGACCGCATCCAGTTGTCGATTTTCGTAGCCTGCGCCCGTCCGATCCACGCGGTTAGCGGCTATTCGTAGCGGCGAACAGCCATTCGCGCAATAAGCAAGCTTCGGCATTCAGCACTCCGAGGCGAGGTTCAGCGCCTGCGTCAGCCGCTCGGCCTCCGCTCGCGCCCGGTCGGCCGGCACGTTGGCGAAGCGCAGCATCAGGGCCGGCGGCAGGGTGCGGGCGACTGTCCACTGGCCGAGCGGCGTCACGCCCAGCGCTGCCGCCCGCTCACCCAGCTCCATGTCCGGCAGGCTGGTCGCGAAATGAGCGATCAGGTGGATGCCGTTGGCCTGGAGGCCGATGCGGACCTTGTCACCGAACACGTCCTTCAGCGCCTGAGCCAGCGCATTCCGCCGCTCGGCATAGAGGCGCATCATCCGGCGGATGTGGCGGACCGAGGGGGCCTGGGTGTTGGAACGCTG
>CAZNNJ010000075.1:8160-9510 GCA_964574305.1 uncultured Rhodospirillales bacterium
GTGGCGCGACGCGGGACTGGGACCCGGACCGTGCCTTCTGCGCGGGAGCGAGCGCATTCCGGCGCTCGGGACTGGGGGGCAGCATCTGGCGGATGTGGCGGGCGAAGTGGACTTTGTCGATGAACGCTGGGTGGTGAAATTCGGACCGAAGGTATGCCGCAACCTGCGACGTCAACGCCCCAGACCCACGGATGGCTGGCACCTCGATGAAATGGTCGCCTCCATCGCGGGCCGGCGCATTTATCTGTGGCGCGCCGTCGACAGCGAAGGCGAAATCCTGGGCCTGCTCAAGCTGACAAAGCGCCGGCTCAAGCGCAGCGCCTTCCGCTCCCTGGTCGATCTCCAGGCCGCCATCAAACGCTTCCTCGCCGAAACAAACGACAACCCCAAGCCCTTCGTCTGGACCGCCGATCCCAATAAAATCATCGCCGCCGTCAAACGCGGGCACCAAGTGTTAGAGTCGCTCCACTAGGTACGATGGATCAGGACGAGTGAGTTCTCAATCGCTTTATGAGTTCACGGCTAGCTCATTGTGTCCCCGGAATTCGTGCGCCCCTCAAGAATATTGAAAAATGAACGCACGCAAATATCACAAATATTACAATCCTGATCAGAAAATAACTCGCCAAATTCCCAATCCCACCTACCGCAAAACGAACAGCGAAACTGCCCACGCTGATCTTCGATATATCTCATGAAGTCTTCGTCGCTGTACGGGGATTGAATCCATTTCTTTTTTATACCTCGATACCAATGCTCAGCATTTTCCTCGAGCTCATCCACCGTGTCCCCAGTTGAAGCGCCAATCACGTTCCAATTCTCATCGCATAGCAACAGATGCATTCTCTTATCAGCAAGGTTCTGACAAATAGCAAGCTGAGGCACAGCACCAAGCAACTTTCCATCTACATAGAGAACTTGATGACCCGTAAACATGACGGAAGAATCAACTCTCGCGTATTTTACGAGTTTCGACGATTCTAACATGGGCGGCGGTGTCGTATCCATATTGGGCATCTCAATCATCCAGTTACTGGTTCACTGGTCACTCTATCAAGTGATGTTGTACGCTTAATTGCCACATGAGTTGTCATTGCATACACAACTAACCGGTCCATTTAAAGACCAGACCGTAAACGGAGGTTTAACGCGCGTAATTCTGGATTGTTGCGCCACCGTACACTCCTTAACTCCGCGCGAACCGCATTGATTTTCGCATTGACTGAGTTCCTCATCATTGCAGAGGCGTCGAACCGCTTTTCCCGAAGCCCTATCTTCGGGCCGATCTCGCCGTTCAGGACGCATCGACAAAATCCTCCTGCCCTCGCCACGTCCAGTGTAACGCCCGAC
>CAZNNJ010000075.1:9520-12805 GCA_964574305.1 uncultured Rhodospirillales bacterium
TCTGTGTCGCCGTTGGGCCGCTCTCTGCTAGTTCCCGGTTTCATCTTTTCCCGTGCGCCCCTCTCGCACCAAATCCGGGCACCGCGGGTCTGCTGTCGGAATTCGAAGCATATGAGGCTATCGTCAATTGCGGCTCAGGGATCACGGCGAGTTCGCGGTTCACCATCTGCCCACTAACCCTCAATCGAAAAAGTGGTTTCGAGGAAACGGTCATGATCAAATTGGGATGATCAGCGAGTTATGTCCACGGTGTCCCGGCGAAGGCGGGAATCCAGGACTGCAACCAAAACCCGAAGAGGAACCGCCAAGGCGCCAAGACGCCAAGGAAAGCGCCAAGATGAAGTTGTCCACTTCGCGGTTGGAAGGCGCCGCAGGCAGTCGGCTTTTCCTTGGCGTCAAACTTGGCGTCTTGGCGCCTTGGCGGTTCAATTCCTGGATTCCTGCCGTCGCGGGAATGACAAAAAAAGAAATTGGTACGCTGCTGGCCGTTATTTGCCTGTTTGCGAGCCCCGCCCTCGCCGAGATCACCCCTGCCAACGTCGCCGACCTCAAGCCCGCCTGGTTGACCGAGATGAGGGGCGGATCGCGGGGGACGGTGGTGGCGGATGGCACGGCGCTCTTCATCCCCAACAGCAACGGCTATCTCTACAAGATCGAGCCCAGGACCGGCGCGGTGATCTGGGAAATCGCGCTGGCCGACAGGCTGGGCATCCCCGGCGCCTCGGCCAGCAAGGGGGTGGCGGTGACGGGCACGGCCGTGATCTTCGGCCTGCACAACACACCCGTGGTGGTCGCGCTCGACAAGGACAGCGGGGCGATGCTGTGGAAAGCCACGGTCGACGATTATAAGGGCGCGGTCATCACCCAGACGCCCACCGTTTCCGGCGGCCGGGTCTATGTCCGCGTCCCCGGCCTGTGGTGGGAGGTGTCGCCCACCATGACGACGTATGCGTGCTGCGGTTCACGCCGCAGCATGCAGGCGCTCGACCTCAAAACCGGCAAGGTGCTGTGGAAGACCTACACCATGCCCGAGCATTTCGCCGGCGGCGCGGTCTGGTCTTCCTACCCGCTGCTCGATGCCAAAAGACACACGCTGTTCGTCACCACCGGCAATGCTTTCCGGGTGCCGCCGGAAGTGCAGTCCTGCATCGATGCGCGTAAGGGCGATGCCGCCGGGCAGCGCGCCTGCTACCCCAAGGGTGTCTGGTACGATTCCATCCTGGCGACGGACCCCGACACCGGCCGGATCAAATGGGGTTTCCGGGCGGAGGACGCGGATGTCTTCACCGGCGCCTGCCTTGTGAAGATCGGCGGCTATTGTGGCGGCGGGGAGGATTACGATTTCGGCAACGGCGCCTTGGAATGGCATGCCGGGGGCCGGGATTTCGTCGGCGCCGGGCAGAAGGCGGGCGGGTTCTGGGCGCTCGACCCCGACAGCGGCAAGCTTATCTGGAAGACCCAGGTCGGGCCGGGGGGGCCGACCGGCGGGATCGAATACGGCTCGGCCGCCGACGGTCGCCGCATCTACGTGTCGGAGGGCAACACCAAGCAGGTCGGCCATGACGCCGGCAGCTACACGCTGCCCGGCGGGCAAACCATCAATTACGGTTCCTACGCCGCGCTCGACGCCGTGACCGGCAAGATACTCTGGCAGGTGCCCGACCCGGCAGGCGCCAAGGGTATCGACAACGGCAAACCCTGCACCCGCGACGGCCCACGCGAGAACTGCACAGGCGCCTTCCCCAAGGGCGCGGTCACGGTCGTGAACGGCGTGGTCTATGGCTGCTCCACCGCGCCCACCGGCCCGCTCTATGGCTTCGATGCCGCCACCGGCAAGCTGCTCTGGAGCTTCGACGGCGGCGCCAGTTGCGACACCCGGGCGACGGTGATCGGCGATTCGGTCTACTGGGCCGCCGGCAAGACGCTCTACGGCTTTACGCGGGGTGCCGGGCCGATGCGCGTGAATGCCCAGGCGGTCGCCGGCCGCACCACGCGCGATGGCGTCTACGGCGCCGCCCAGGCAGAGGCCGGCAAGGCGCTCTATGCCAAGAGCTGCGCCGAGGGCTGCCACGGAACGAACCTCGCCGGCGGCGGCCCGACGCCGAGCCTGGCGGGGGCAGACTTCCTGGCCCGCTGGTCGGGGCTCAGTGTCGGTGAGCTTTACAAGCGGGTGCGGACGACGATGCCAAAGAACGCGCCGGGCAGTTTAGGGGATGCGGCGTATATGGAGATCGTCGCCTATCTGCTGTCGGCGAACGGGTTTCCGGCGGGGGCAGGCGATATTGCTGGCATGGATGAAGCAGCGATAACCCCAGCATTCACCCTCACCCAGCCCCCCTTGAAGGGGGAGGGCTCAAACCCTCATGTCCCTCCCCCTTGATGGGGGAGGCGAGGAGAGGGTGAACGTCGCCACAAGCATACTATTCGAGTAATAAGCTCCGCAGCTTCTCCCGCTTCCCCGCATCGAACCCGGCCGTCCTCTCCAGATACCCATCCACCGACCCGTACTGTTCGGCCGCCACGCCCAGCGCGGCATTCAGATAATCCGGGCTGGTCCCGCAGAGCAGGCGCAGCATCTCGTGGTCGGCCTGGACCTTGTCGCCGACGATGTCCTTCAGATAGGCGGCGGAGGCGGCCATCATCCGGTCCATGTCGCTGTATGTTTCGGTCAGCGCATAGTCGTACTGCACCTGCTCCAGCGGCACGCCCAAGGTCAGCAGGATCACGGCGGTCATGAAGCCGGTGCGGTCCTTGCCGGCGGTGCAGTGGATCAGCATCGGCAGGTCTCGGCCAGTCAGCATGTCGTCCAGCACCGGCCCCAGCTTTCCCTCGAACGCCTTGGGCAGCATGGAGTAGGTGAACATCATCATCCGCCTGACACCGTTCGCCGTCGGGTCGGCGGTGATCATGCCGAGCAGCACGTCGGAGCCGGCGCGCACATCCATGCCGATATCGAGATGGCGCAGCAGCGGCATCGGCTCCTCGACCCAGGCATTGGGCGCTCGCTTCCGCTCGGGATCGCCGCGCAGGTCGCAGATATAGCGGATGTCGATCTTCCTGAGCGTCGCGCGATCTTCGTCGGTCAGCTTCTGGATCAGCGGCGAGCGAAAGACCCTGCCATGCCGCACCTTGCGCCCGTCGGCACCGTCATAGCCGCCGATATCGCGAAAGTTCGGCACGCTGGCGAGGATGGGCGCGGGGAGGGACATAAAGCTTCTCTCCAGGCGTCATTCCCGCGAAGGCGGGAATCCAGGCTAGAGCCGCGTCGGCGGCGACATGAGTCTC
>CAZNNJ010000076.1:0-12760 GCA_964574305.1 uncultured Rhodospirillales bacterium
GGCAGTCGCGAGTCTTCTACTCGATGTCCAATGACGGGCTGCTGCCGCCGTTCGATCCGGCATTCAGCTGGGAATTGGCGCCGGAGAGCGTCAGCGAGCCCTGGATGGTGACGCCGCTATTGAGGTTGGTCTGCGTGCCGCCGACGAAGACATTGCCGGTGATCGTGCCCGACGTGTCGTTGAGGCTGCCGCCGACGACCAGGTTCTGGATGCTGCCGACACCGCTGAGGGTCGCGTTGCCGCCGACATAGGCGTTGCCATAGATCGAGCCGTTGGTCTGGGTCAGGTTGCCGCCGACGACCAGCCCCGCAGCGCCGGAGGTGTTGTTGCCGTTGATCGCCGAGCCGTTGACATAGGCATTGCCGGCGACGGCCACCTTGCCCTGGGAGTCGGTGTACTGGAACGGGGCGGCGGCGGAGCCGAGATTGCCCAGCAGGAAGACATTATAGGCGCCAGCGATCGACTGCAGCGTGTCATACGGCGTCGCCATCGCGGCCGGCGCGGCCATCAGGCCTGCGGCCAGTGCGAGCTTCGACAGGATTTTGATCGGGCGCATCTTCGGTCCGTACATCGCTAAATCTCACGTCAGCGCTGAGGCCATCCGATCGGCCATGATGGCATGGCCGGATTGTGACGGCAACGCTACGGGATGAAGGTTAAGCAAAGCCTGTGCCATGGCAGATAAGTCATTGAGGCTAATTCGACTTGTCGAGGCGAACGCCCCCTCGATCGATAGCGATGTAAAGCTTTTCGACGCCACAAAACTAAACGCTGTCATGGCCGGGCTTGACCCGGCCATGACCAAACCGGAGCGCGACCCCCTTACCTGGCCCCGGGCTGATAGATCTGGTCGAACACGCCGCCGTCGGCGAAGTGGGTGGCCTGGACCTTGGACCAGCCGCCGAACGTCTCGTCGATGGTGAACAGCTTCAGCTTCGGGAACTGCGCGGCATATTTGGCGGCGACCTCCTGGTTGCGCGGCCGGTAGTACCAGTTGGCGGCGATGTTCTGGCCGTCGTCGCTATAGAGATATTTGAGATAGGCCTCCGCCACCTTGCGCGTGCCCTTGCGGTCGACATTGGCGTCGACCACCGCGACAGGCGGCTCCGCCAGGATGCTCTCCGACGGGGTGACGATCTCGTAGGCGTCGCCGCCGGCTTCCTTGACCGCCAGGAAGGCTTCGTTCTCCCACGCGATCAGCACGTCGCCGAGGCCGCGCTGGGCGAAGGTGACGGTCGAGCCGCGGGCGCCGCTGTCAAGCACCGGCACGTTCCTGTACAGGCCGGCGACGAAGTCCTTGGCCTTCGCTTCGTCGCCCTTGAACTTGTCCAGCGCAAAGCCCCAGGCGCCGAGATAGTTCCAGCGCGCGCCGCCCGAGGTCTTCGGGTTCGGCGTCACCACCGACACGCCCGGCTTCACCAGGTCGTCCCAGTCCTTGATGCCCTTGGGATTGCCCTTGCGCACCAGGAACACGATGGTCGAGGTGTAGGGCGTGCTGTTGTCCGGCAGGCGGTCGATCCAGCCGTCCTTGATCTGGCCGGCTTTGGCGATGGCGTCGATATCCCCGGCCAGCGCCAGGGTCACCACATCCGCCTCAAGCCCGTCGATCACCGCCCGGGCCTGCTTGCCGGAGCCGCCATGCGACTGCTGGAAGGTAACATCCTCGCCGGTCTGCTTCTTCCAGTAGGCGCTGAAGGCGTTGTTGTATGCGACATAGAATTCGCGGGTCGGGTCGTAGGAGACGTTGAGCAGCGTCGTGTCGGCCCGCGCCCCGGCGAGGGACGCGAGTGCGAGGCCTCCGGCGATCGCTGCCGTACGAAGCCGATGGGTCAGGTTCATCATTGTCCTCTTGGATGTGGAATGGCGGCGGTTACCAGGTCACCTGGGTGCGCAGGCCCAGCGCATCGATCGTCGTGCCGATCTGCGATCCGAGAACGCCCGATCCGCCGGAATTGATCTTGTCAAAGTCGGTATGGATGTAGTTGAGCTCCACCCGCATGTAGTTGTTGGGGTACCAGTTGAGGCCGGCGGTGAAGCTGGTCTGCTTGCCGCCATTGACCGCCGACGTCGATGCCGAGGTCACCGTGCCGGGCGTGAGGCTGGAGGTCAGGTCGATATAGCTGACCCGGCCCGCCGCTTCCCACGCGCCCCAATAGCCTTGGGCGAGGTCGAAGGCGTGGTCCGGAGTGATCCGCGTATAGGACGCATTGGCCGGCGCGTATTTATGGGTCTCCCCGGTCAGCGTCCAGGCGACCATGGCATAGCCGCCGTCGAACGTTGCCGTCTCCAGGTTCCGCCGGTCGATGCTGTAGTGGAAATACTCGCCCTGGGCGTAGACGTTGCGCCAGTTGCCGGCCAGCTCGACGTCGTAGATCTGGGCGCCGGTCACCGGGTTGGCGAGCGAGCCCAGCGTGCCGGTGCTGGCGAAGGTGGTGGTGTCGACCCGAAGCTCCGGCTGGTCGGACAGTGCGATCGAATAGGGGCTGGGAACGGTCGAGGTCGTGATCGTCTTGCCGTCCGAACCCACCGTCTGCGTGGTCGCGGCGGCCGCGCCGTTATTGAGCGGCGCCTTGATCAGCTCGTCCACGCCGAAGCCGACATGCAGCGTATAGTCGGGCTCCGACAGCACCTGGTAGGCCGCGCGCTGGAAGGCGCCGATCCGCTCGCCCTGGCTGTGGGCGTCGCCGGAGGCCGGGCCGGTCACATAGGCGCCTAGCCACAGCCGGTCGGTGAAGTAGCGCCCGCCGACGGCGGAGCGGTTGTCGCCGGTGTTGAGCGCGAGCGCGATGTTCGTCGGCGTCGACCGCTCCATGAACAGCGTGTCGTATGAGCTGGTCGCCTGGTCCATGGTGAAGGGCTGGCTGCCATAGCCGATGTCGAACTGGAAGTTCTTGATGCCGGTATAGGCGACCTGGGCTGCCTCGATCCCCTTGGGCGTGGCGTCGGAGCTGTTCCCGCCGTCATAGATGAAGGTGTAGTTGAAGTCGCCGCCGGCCTTGCCGGTGACGCCGATGCGGGCGCGGCGGGCATTGAAGCCGCTGTTCAGGTTCTGCGGGCCGCTCTTCGACTTGGGGTCGAAGCCGGGATAATAGCCCACATCGCCTTGCAGGCCGCCGGTCAGCGCGACCGAATATTTGCCGTCGGCGCTTTCGATGGCGAACTTGCTGGTGGTCGGGTTCTGGGTGATCTTCGGCGCGGGCGCCTTGGCTGCGGTTTCCTTGGCCGCTGCCTCCTTGACCTGGAGCTGCTGCAGCTTCTCCGACATCGCCTCCAGCTGCTGCTTCAGGTAATCGATCTGTGCCTGCTGCGCCTTGATGGCGTCCTGCGTGGCCTGCGCGGTCGCGGCCAGGGCGGGGTGCAGAACCCCAAAAGCGGCGCCGGCGATGGTCCCGGCGGCAAGCAGCGATCTGACTGACATTCTACCCTCTCGACTTCAGGTTCTGACCATTGGGGATGGCCGGGAGTCCGGCTGCATCCAAATAATACATACTATAAACGTATATTAAGATTAAATTACACTGATCTATGAGTCAACATAGATAAAATATTATACGTTTCTGTAAAATATGGTCATGCTGCTCCGGCGGCGGTTCGGGCCGCGCTTGGCGCTTGATTTCAGGCATAAAAAAACGGGCGGGGTTGCCCCCGCCCGTCGATAGACCGAAAGACTTCGGTGCGGTTACCAGACCACCTGCGTGCGCAGCGCGATCGCGTCGACCGTCGCGCCGATCTGGGAGCCGAAGGGCACCGAGGTAGAGCCCGAATTCACCTTGTCGAAGTCGGCATGGATGTAGTTCAGCATGAACCGCATATAGGTGTTCGGATACCAGTTCAGGCCGGCGGTGTAGACGGTCTGCTTGCCGCCATTGACCGCGTTCGGCTGGGCCGACAGGGCCAGGCCAGGGGTGAAGTTGCTGGTCAGGTCGATATAGGAGACGCGGCCTGCGACTTCCCACGCGCCCCAGTAGCCCTGGGACGGGTCGAAGGCGTGCGCCGGCACGACCCCGTTATAGGCGCCTGTGGCCTTGTTGTACTTGTGGCTCTCGCCGGTCAGCACATAGGACGCCTCGCCATAGCCGCCGTCGAAGTCGACCGTGGCGAGACCGTCGCGGTCGATGCTGTAATGCATGTACTCGCCCTGGAAGAAGAACGGGCCGTAATTGCCCGCCAGCTCCAGGTTGGCGACATAGCCGCCCGACACCGGGTGGCCGAGCGAGCCCAGCTGGCCGGTCGACAGCAGCGACGTCGTGTCGATGCGCAGCTCCGGACGGTCGCTCAGCGAGATCGAGGCGACGTTCGGGGCAGTGACGGTCAGAACCTTGCCCGAGCCCGAGGGATCGACGATCAGGCTGGTTGACGCGGCGGAACCGCCGTTGGCCGGGGCCTTGAGGATCTCGTCGACGCCGACGCCGACATGCAGGGTGTAATCCTGCTCGTTCAGCACCTGATAGGCGATGCGCTGGAAGGCGCCGATGCTCTCGCCCTGGTTGTGGGCCTGGAGGTTGGCCGGGCCGGTGAAGTAGGCGCCGATCCAGAGGCGGTCGTCGAACCAGCGGCCGCCGACGTTCGAACGGAAGTCGCCGGCATTGATGCCGGTCGCGACGTTGGCCGGGGTGGCGCGCTCCATGAACAGCGTGTCGTTCGAGCTGGTGGCCTCGTCCAGCGTGAAGAACGTGTCCGAATAGCCGATCTCGAAGATCATGTTCTTGATGCCGGTATAGCCGACCTGGGCGGTCTGGATGCCGGTCGGGGTCGCGTCGGTGGTGCCGCCGGCGTCATAGATGAAGCCGTAGGTGAAGTCGCCGGCGGCCTTGCCGGTGACGCCGATGCGGGCGCGGCGCAGGTTGAAGCCGCTATTCAGGTTCTGCGGCGAGGTGGCCTTCGACTTCGGATCGTAGCCGGCATAGTCGCCGATGTCGGCATGGATACGGCCGGTCAGGGCCGCGGAATACTGGCCGTCCGCGCTCTCGATCGAGAACTTGTTGGAGCCGCTCTGCACGACCTTCGGGGCCGGCTTGGCGTTCGGCGGATTCTTCTCCTGCATGATCTCGAGCTGGCGCTTCATATAGGCCACCTGGGCCTGCATCGCATTGATCTGCGTCTGCAGCGCGTCGACCTCGGCCGCCGTGGGGGCGGCAGCGGGAGCCGGCTTGGCGTCGGCCGGCTTCTTGGCCGCGAACGCTGGGCCAGCAAGCAGGACGCCGGCGATGGTGCCGGTCAGCAACAATGACTTTATCTGCATCTTGGTTTCCCTTTTGGGTTACGGGCATGCCGTAACGCGGGTCCCGCGCATCGGCTTTCCCGGCGCAACCCAATAACCACGAACCCCAATGAAGGGAATATGAAAAAATCCTAATTAGGGTTTTTTGGCTTTTTGCGGTGCGTTATCCCAGTAAGTGTGGCAAAAATGTTCAAGAATAACCGATGTAATTTTAAAGAATTGCGGCGAATGCAGTTTCACAATTGACGCGGGCGATATATTGGTTTATATAGTACGGTTCGCGTCAGGCGTGCATGTTACAATATCGCGTCGCCGCCCCTCTCCAAACCTGTCGATCGAGCCGCGGATAGCAGCCATGCGCATTCCGGCGAAATGCCGTCCGGGAGGGGAAGGCATCATGGAATTCGAGACGCTGCTGTCGGGCTGGGAATTCCTCGAGGCGCCCCGGGTCGACGCGCACGGCAATCTCTATTTCAGCGACGTTACGGTGGGCGGCCTGCATAAGCGGGGGCCGGACGGGCGGGTCGAAAGCTTCCTGGCCCACCGCACCTGGATCGGCGGGATCGCCTTCAACGACGATGGCGGCATCGTCTGCTCGGGCAAGGACGGGCTGGTCTGCTTTTATGAAAAGACGGGTGACATCCGGCCCCTGCTGGCCGCGCTCGGCGCGATCAACGATTTCTGTCCCGACGGGGCGGGCGGCGTGATCGCCGGCGTCATCGATGCCGAAAGCGTGGCCGCCGCCCGCGCGCCCGAAGGCCGGCCGCTGATCCGTCTCGAGCCGTCGGGCCAGGTCACGCGCCTGTGGGAGGGGATTACCATCTCCAACGGCATCGGATTGAGCCCAGACGGCCGGCGACTCTACCAGTCGGAAAGCTACAGGACGCTCTGGGTCTATGACAGGGCGCCCGACGGAACGCTCGGTAACCGGCGGGTCTTCGCCGATATCCGTGACGCGGACGGCCTCACCGTCGATGCCGGGGGCGGGGTGCTGGTGGCGCGGTTCGACAGCTTTGGCGTCACCCGCTTCAACCCCGACGGCTCTGTCGACCGGCATTTCGAAGTGCCGGTGCGCGAGGCCCAGAGCGTCTCGCTCGCCGGGCCGGACCTCAAGGACCTCTACATCGTCACCGGCAGCAGCTTCGCCAATCCGAACAACCTGACCGAGAAGACCGGCACCATCTATCGCGGCCGCGCCGACGTGCCCGGCCTGCCGACGGTCTTCACAAGCTTCCGCTGAGCCGGGCCCGCAGCCGCGGCGTGGCGAAATCGAGGAAGGCGCGCAGCTTGAGCGGCACCTTCCTGCCGCCGGCGTGGAGCAGGTTGACCGGACGCGGCGGCGGCTCGAAATCCTCCAGCACCAAGGTCAGCATTCTGTCGGCCAGCGCGCGGGCGACCTGATAGGACAGCAGCCGGGTCACGCCGATGCCGGCGGCGGCGGCGTCGATCGCCGCCTCGGCCGTGGTCAGGTACATGCGCGGCCGGACGGTGACCGCCGTCTCCGACTTGCCGGAACCGAAGCGCCAGACATCGGGCGCGTCCAGCACGTCGGAGGTGATGCAGCGATGGCTGGCCAGTTCCTCCGGCGTGGTCGGTGTACCATGGAGCGCGAAATAGTCCGGGCTGCCGCAGACAACGCGCCGCACTTCGCCCACCCGCGTCGCCATCATTGTACTATCGGGCAAGGCGCCGATGCGCACCGCCAGGTGGATATGTTCGTCGGCCAGGTTGATGTTGCGGTCGGCCTGGACCAGGCGGATGTCGATTTCGGGATAGGCTTTCAGGAAATCGCAGATCACCGGCAGCACGTGCAGCCGGCCGAAGACGATGGGCGCGGTGATCACCAACTCGCCCCGTGGCGCCTGGTATTCGCCCGACGCCGTGCGCTCCGCCTCGCTGATATCGTCCAGGATACGACGGCAGGCCTCGATATAGGCTGTGCCGGCGTCGGTCAGCCCGATCCGCCGGCTTGAGCGCTGGATCAGCTGGGTGCCGAGATGCGCCTCGAGCTCGGAAACCTTGCGGCTGACCGTGGTCAGCGGAACGTTCAGCCGGCGCCCCGCCGCCGACAGGCTGCCGGCATCGGCGACCGCGACCAGCACGGACATCGAGTCGAGGCGGTCCATGAAACCTCCCATAATTCGGCAGGACGATTGCCGAAATTATCGTCTGATCCCGTAGTTTGGAAGGTCTTATCTCTTAGCCGGCGGCCGAGGCTGGCCGCGACGAACAGGAGAAGTCACCATGTCCCGCATTCCGACCCCCGCCACGATAGAAGACGCCCCGGCCGCCGCCCAGCCGATGCTGGAGGCCGTGAAGAAGCAGCTCGGCGTCGTGCCCAATCTTTTCCGCCTCGTTTCCACCAGCCCGGCCGCGCTGGAGGGTTATCTCGGCCTGTCGGGCGCGCTCGGCAAAGGCCGACTGCCGGCCCAGACCCGCGAGCGGATCGCCCTGGCGGTCGCCGAGGTCAATGGCTGCGACTACTGCCTGTCGGCCCATACGTATCTCGCCCGCAACCTGGCCAAGCTCGACGACGCCGAGATCACCGCCAACCGCAGCGGCGCGTCCAACGATCCGAAGGCCGACGCCGCCGTGCGCTTCGCCGCGAAGGTGGCCCGCGCGCGCGGCCATGTCGGCGAGGACGATCTGCGTGCGGTCAGGCTGGCCGGCTACGACGACGCGCAGGTGATCGAAATCGTGCTCCACGTCGCGCTCAACACCTGGACCAACTACATCAATGAGGTCGCCAAGACCGACATCGATTTCCCGGTCGTCACCGCCCGCAACGCGGCCTGACCGATATGCGCCTGCCGCCGCCAGCCACACACCGGCGGCGGCCGGCTCGTCCTTCACCAAGGAGCCCCGTCATGACCCGCCCGCCGCTTCCGCCCTTCACCGCTGAGACCGCCGCCCAGAAGGTGCGCCTGGCCGAGGATGCCTGGAACAGTCGCGACCCCGCCCGGGTCGCGCTCGCCTATACGCCCGACAGCCTTTGGCGCAACCGGGCCGAGTTTGTCACCGGCCGCGCCGCGATCGAGGAATTCCTCGCCCGCAAATGGAATCGTGAGCTCGACTATCGCCTGATCAAGGAGCTGTGGGCTTTCACCGGCAACCGCATCGCCGTGCGCTTCGCTTATGAGTGGCATGACGACAGCGGCACCTGGTTCCGCTCCTATGGCAACGAGAACTGGGAGTTCGACGGCGACGGGCTGATGCAGCGGCGCATCGCCAGCATCAACGACGCGCCGATCGCCGAAGCCGACCGCAAATATCACTGGCCGCTCGGCCGCCGCCCGGACGACCACCCGGGCCTCTCCGACCTCGGGCTTTAGCCATGAAGCCGCCGCGCGAATATTCCAGCGACATCGCCTTCACCCCGACGATCAAGGCGATCCAGACCCGCAAGGGTTCGCGCCAGACCTATGCGCGAATGGAAGAAATGGGCGGATGGCGCACCAGGATCACGCCGGACCTTAAGGACTTCATCGCGGCGCAGACCAGCATCTTCATGGGCACCGCCAGCGCCGACGGCCAGCCCTATATCCAGCATCGCGGCGGGCCCGCGGGATTCCTGCATGTGCTGGACGACAAGACCATCGCCTTCGCCGATTTCGCCGGCAACCGCCAGTACATCACGCAGGGCAACCTGTCGGAGAATCCGAAGGCCTTCCTGTTCCTGATCGACTATGCCCATCGCCGCCGGATCAAGATCTGGGGCGAGGCGCGGGTGGTGGAGGGCGATGCCGAGCTGACGGCGAGGCTGATGCCGGCGGATTACCGGGCCCGGCCCGAGCAGGTCATCCTGTTCACCGTGGAGGCCTGGGACACCAACTGCCCGCAGCATATCCCGCAGCGTTTCGACGCCGCCGATGTCGCGGCGGCGCCCAAGGAACGGGATTGGAAGATCGCCGCGCTGGAGCCTGAAATCGCCGGGCTGAAGGGGGCGGCGGCTTAGCCGCGGGAACGGCGGAGCAGGCGGCGTTTGGGCGCCGGCTCCTCGTCTTCCTCTTCACGCAGCACGATGTCCTCGGAGTGGCAGCAATCCTCCCAGCTCGTGTAGCTGACGGACTTGTCGTAATCGTGCGTGTGGATGATCTGGTCGTCCTGAACCTGCCAGCCCTCATCGCGCGCGGCCTTCTCGAACACGCAGGGATGGGTGATGTAATCGCGCAGGCGATCCATCTCTTCCGGATGCTTCAGGAACAAGCGAACGTAATCGATGGCCTCCAGCATGCGCTTGCGGTCTTCGACCAGTCCGGTCTTGGCAAAATCGATCAGCGGTTCGGAAGCGGCTACCTGGCCCCAGCGGGCGGCAATATCCCTCGCTTCGGTTTCGCTGATCTTCGACTTCTCGATATGCATTGGCTTCGCGTTAATGACCCGCGGCGATATAAATAATCCCAGATAATCCGGACAGGAAGACCTCCAGACCGCTTGGGATCATTTTTTGCCGCAACACAGGGGCGCTAAAATAGCGCAGGTGTGGGCCCCAACGCCGCCTCCAGGCGTGCCCATCCTCGCTCGTCAGATGGGATGCCGAACCGCAGAATGCCAGGGTTGGCTGGGAAAGGGCGTGTCAATATTCCTGCACGCCCGAGTTTCCGAAACCACATGGCGGCGTCCTCGCATTCGGCCAGCCTGAACAGCGATGTTCCGCCCACGACGGCAAAACCCGCCTGCCTCAGCAAACGATCCAGTCGCTGCGACTCCTCGACCAGCCGGCTGGTTGCCGCCCTCAGCCAATCCTCGTTGCCTAGCGCCTGCCGCCCGACGGCGATCGCCGGTCCCGACACCGCCCAGGGCCCCAGCGCGGCGCGCAGCCTGCCGTCCAGCTCACCCGATACGACGGCAAATCCAAGGCGCAGCCCGGCCAGCCCATAGGCCTTGCCGAACGACCGCAGCACGACCGCGCCGCCGGGCAGGACCGGAACGAGGCTCATTGCCCGTGGCATCACATCCATGAAGGCTTCATCGACCACCAGCAGTCCGCCCCGCATCGCCAAGGCCTCGGCGGCCGACGCCAGCTGCGCCGGCTCGACGATCCGCCCGTCGGGATTGTTCGGATTGACCACGACGCCCACGTCGCAGGTTTCGAACTCGGCCAGGCTGCACGCCGTGACAACCTCCGCCCCCGCCGCGCGCCAGCACGCTGCGTGCTCGCCATAGGTGTGGCCCAGAATGCCGACCCGGCGCGCGGGAAAGATGCGCGGCAGCCACTGGATGATCGCCTGCGTGCCGGGGGCGGCCACAATGCCGGCAGCGGAACCGGCGCCATAGGCAAGGCGGGCGGCGGTTTCCAGATCTGCCAAATCGGCCGGCTGGGGCAGGCGAGTCCAGGATATGGGGGGTATTTCACCGACCGGATACGGAATGGGATTGATTCCGGTCGACAGGTCGATCCAGGGTTCCGGCGCGCCGGGAAACAGGCGGCGGGCAGCATCCACGTCTCCACCGTGATTCCAGGGGCCGCCGTGATATCCTGGCGCGTCCGCAACCCTGCTTCCCGCCGTTCCGCTATCCATGCCGTCCATGTCCACAGTCGAACTTGCCGCCGCTGCCGTGCTGGTGGAGGCCGCGGTCGGCTATCCGGCCCCTCTGTACCGCGCGATCGGCCATCCTGTCACCTGGATGGGCGGGCTCCTGGGCGTGCTCGAGGAACGGATGAACAGCGAAGCCGAGTCGTTCTTCACCCGCCGCCGGCTGGGCGTCGTGGCGCTGGCGATCCTGCTGACCGCCTGTCTCGGCGCCACCTTCATCCTGACCTGGTTCGTGTCCACAGCCCTGTTCGGGCAAGTCATCACCGTGCTTGCCGCCACCAGCCTGATCGCCCAGCGCAGCATGTACGACCATGTCCGCGCCGTCGCCGACGCGCTGGAGCGCGAGGGGCTCGCGGCGGGCCGCAAGGCGGTATCGATGATCGTCGGCCGCAATCCCGAGCAGCTCGACGAGGCCGGTGTCGCGCGGGCGGCGATCGAAAGCCTGGCCGAGAATTTCTCCGACGGCATCGTCGCCCCGGTCTTTTGGATGGCAGTTGCCGGCCTGCCCGGCGCGGTGGCCTACAAGGCCGTCAACACCGCCGATTCGATGATCGGCCACCGTACGCCCCGTTTCGAGGCCTTCGGCTGGGCGGCGGCGCGGCTGGACGATGTGCTGAACCTGCCGGCGTCGCGTCTTTCGGCACTGTTCATCGCGCTGGCGGCCTTCTTCACCGGCGGCTCGCTCATCCATGCCGTGCGGGCGGTCTGGCGTGACGCCTCCCGCCACCGCTCGCCCAATGCCGGCTGGCCCGAGGCGGCGATGGCCGGCGCGCTCGGCCTTAAGCTTGCCGGCCCGCGCGTCTATGGCGACGAGCTGGTCATCGATGCCTTCATGGGCGATGGCCGGCGGGAGGCCACAGCGGCGGACATCCGCAGGGCATTGCGCGTGTTCATCGCCGCCTGCGTCATCCAATGGCTGCTGCTGGCCGGATTCTGTTATCTCACCTGGCGAGGCTGAGCAGCCGGTCCAGGTCTATATGCCGGGCCAGATGCTCGGCGAGCGCGTCCAGCACCCGGTCGACCTCGGCTTCATACTGAATGCCGGTGGCGCTGCCGTCGCCCAGCCAGGCGGCGCGCTGGCGGTCGTCGGCGAACAGGCCGTGGACATAGGTCGCGCGGACGCGGCCGTCGGCGGAGATGGCGCCGTCCGGCCGGCCGTCGGCGAAGGTGAGCAGCGGCCGGGCGCAGTCGGCACCCTCGGTGCGGCCGACATGCATCTCATAGCCGTGAAACGGCGCGCCGTCGGTTGAGACGCCAGTGACCTCGGTCAGTGTCTTGTCGCCGGTCAGCACCGTGTCGACGTCAAGCAGCCCCAGCCCCGGTTCGCTGCCCGGCGGCCCCTCGATTCCGTCCGGGTCGGCGACGGTCCTGCCCAGCATCTGATAGCCGCCACACAGGCCCAGCACCCGTCCGCCGCGCCGGACATGGGCCTGAAGGTCGATGTCCCAGCCGTTGCAGCGGAAGTCTCGCAAGTCCGCCAGAGTGGCCTTCGAGCCCGGCAGGATCACCAGATCGGCATCGCCCGGCAGCGGCTCGCCCGGCCGGACCATCACCAGCCTGACCGACGGCTCCAGCTTCAGCGGGTCGAGATCGTCGAAATTGGCGATATGGGCCAGCCTGGGCACGACGATGACCATCGTGCCACCGCCGGCCTCAGCACGCCGGTCCAGAGCCACCGCATCTTCGGCCGGCAGCCGCCCGGCTTCGCGGAAATAGGGGATCAGTCCCAGCGCCGGCCAGCCGGTGCGGCGTTCGATGATCTCCATCCCCGGCTGAAACAGGATCGGGTCGCCACGGAACTTGTTGACCAGGAAGCCGGCGACGGTCCCGGCATCGGCGGGGTCGATCACCGTCTTGGTGCCGACGATCTGGGCGATCACGCCGCCCCTGTCGATATCGCCGATCAGCACGACCGGCACCCCCGCCGCACGGGCGAAGCCCATATTGGCGATGTCGTTGGCGCGCAGATTGACCTCGGCGGCGCTACCCGCGCCCTCGATCA
>CAZNNJ010000077.1:0-6313 GCA_964574305.1 uncultured Rhodospirillales bacterium
GGGGATCGGCGTGGCCTTTCCGGCGGCCAAGAGGTCGTAGGGTCCAACGGCGGGCTTATTCTCTCCTCGGGCTTTACGGCGTTCAACCTGAACGTCGAAAGCGGGGGGGAAGTCGTGTTCGCCGGAGGCGTGGTCAGCGGACTCACGCTACAGCCCGGCGCAACTGAAACGATCGCGTCGGGCATTGCCTCCAGCGGCCTTGCCGTTGGTCAGGACATCACGCTCGACGTGCTGTCCGGAGGAACGGCTGCCGGCGCGAAGGTCGCCGGCGGCGGCACGATCGAACTGCTGGGCGGAACCGCGCCCGGCCTCGCCGTCGCGGCAGGCGGATCCGTCATCCTGTCGGGCGCAACCCTCGATGGCCTGCATCTGAAAAGCGCGGCGCTGACGCTGCAAAGCGGCGGCCTCGGGACCAACCTGTCGGTTCTGGCCGGCGGCACCGACATTCTTGAAGAGTCGGCGTCGACCAGCGGCACGCACGTGTCCAGCGGCGGCGTGGAGATGGTCGAAAATGGCAGCATCGCCTCCGGCACCGTTGTTCTGTCCGGCGGCACGCAGGTCGCAGGACCGAACGGAACCGCCTTGAATACGGTCGTTTCAAGCGGTGGCGGGGTCATTTTTGGCTATCTCGGCAAATTCCAGAATCTGACGCTCATGTCCGGCGCGATCGAAGCTGTGGCGAGTGGTGGGGTACTGACTCTGTCCAGCGGACAAACCCATGACGACGTTATCGTTTCGTCGGGGGGCGACGTCGTCTTGGCCGGCGGGTCGGCCTCGCATCTCGAGATTTTGTCAGGCGGAGAAGAGAGCGTCGGAAGCGGGGCGCGGATCAACGGTTTGACCATCTCTTCAGGCATATCGGCGACCATCGCGTCTGGCGGCGAGGCGGACGGCATGGTCGTTTCGCGCGGCGCCCTGCTCGAGATCTTGTCCGGCGGCATCGCGAATGGCGTTACCGTACGTACGGGCGGTACGATCCTGCTGGATGGCGGCTCCGTCGCCGGATTGACGGTCTCGGCCGGCGGCAAAGAGATCGTGGGATCGGGCGGGACCCTGACGGTATCCTCGGGCATGACGATCAGCAACCTGGACGTCCGAAGCGGCGCCGAGGTGCTGGTCGAGGGCGGTACGCTGGTCAACCCCACCTTCGAGGGCGGGTCGACCGAAACCATCGCCGACGGCGGCGTGGTCAGCCATGTTGCCTTCAGCGGAAGCCACTTTCACTACTCAGGCAACGGATACCGCCTCACCGTATCCTCCGGCGGTCTCCTGGAAGACATCGCCATGGGAGCGACAAACCAGGTCGTAGTCGCGGGCGGAACGGTCAGCGGCATCGCCCTTTACGATCAGGCCACGCTCGATATCGGCGCCGGCTCCGTCGTCAACGGCCTGCGCATCGGTTCGAGCTTCATGACCGAGGTCCATGTTTCGTCCGGCGGCCTCCTGGACGGCGCCACGCTGAGTGCCGGCGGAACGGCGGTGCTGGCTGGCGGACGCGATACGAATACGACCATCCTGGATGAAGGGTTCGTAACCGTTGCCGCGGGCGGGCACGCCTATCAGGTCCTGGTCGGCTCGCGCGGCCGATTGTACGTCACCGGAACGGCCAGCGGCGTGACGCTCAGTCGTGGCGGGCTCTATGTCCAGGGCGGCGGCTCTGTGTCGGACATCACCGTGACGAGCGGCAACTTCGAGCTCGACACCGGCGACATCGACGGCATGGTGATGAGATCCGGCAGCGGAACCGTGCGGGGCGGCACGCTGGCGGACGACGCACTGATTGGCAGCGGCACCTACGTGAAGGTCAGCCGTGGTTTGGCATCCGGCAATCTCATCGCCGACGGCGCCGTAATGTCCCTCACCCAGTATGGCCAAGCGGTCGGCACCACGATTCTGAGCGGCGGCTTCGTAACCCTGTCCGGCGCCGCAACCATGAAACAGGTCGAAATCGACTCCGGCGGAACCCTCAACGCCTCCGTCTATCTGCGCGGTACTGTCGTGCTCGGCACGGTCGACGTCGCGGGCGGCCGCTTGAACGATTTTGGCGGCCAAATCCACGGCCTGACGATTGGCAACGGCGGAGTGGCGGCGATCAGGTCGACCTCTCTCGACAGTGCCGTGGTGGGCAGCGGCGCAACCCTGCACCTCGGGTCGGCGGCGACAGCGCAGAATGTCGACGTGCAGAGCGGTGGCGAGATCGTGTTCGCCGGCGGCACGGCCAGGAGCCTGACGGTCGAGACGGGCGGCAAGGCCGAGATCGACGGCACGCTCGTTCTGTCGTCCGGCGTGCATCTGGCCGATGTCGAGGTCGGCAGCCGGGGCACGATCGTGCTGGAGGGCGGCACATTCGACAATCTCAAGATCGATTCCGGCGGCAGCGCCGTCGTCGGGACCGGGCAAACCGAAAGCGGTCTCGTCGTCAGCGGCGGCACAACCGTCATGGTCGCCGGCGGCAATATCGAGAATACGCTCATCGAGCGCGGCGGCACGGTCACGATTGACGCCGGCGACGCCGGCGGCGTGACTGTCTCAGGCGGCGGCGTTCTGACGATCAAGAACGGGGGCGAGGCCGGAAATGTGACTCTCCTCGGCATCCTCAGCAATGCGGGGACGATCGGCGGACTGACGATCGGACAGTTCGGCAACCTCACCAACCAAGGCACCGTGACCGGCGGGACGGTCCTGGCCGGCGGCTCGGTCCTCAACCACGGGCAGTTCAACGGGGGAACGGTATCGCAGGGTGCGACCTTCACCAATGCCGGCGGCACGTTGTCGGGCACGACGGTGCTGAGCGGCGCCCATCTGTTCAATATCGGCGGCAGCCTGAGCGGAGCCAATCTGCAGATGCCGGCGATCCAGGAAATGAGCGCCGGCCAGGCCATCATCTCATCCGGGCAGACCAACAGCGGGCTGCTGATCGCAGGCGGCCAGCAATATATCCTGGCGCACGGTTCGGCGGTCGGCACGGTCATCACCAGCGACGGCCGCCAGCAGATTCAGTCCGGCGGGACCGCCCAAAACGTGCTGGTCAAAGGCGGGCTCCAGCAGGTCGATTCGGGCGGGACTGCGATCAATACGACCGTCGGCAGCGGTGGCATCATCGACATCGAGGGCGGCGCCACTGTCCAAGGTCTCACGATCGGGCAAGGCGGTGCCGAAGGCCTCTTTAACGGCGCCAGCGTCGCCAACTATGTCGTCGGCTCCTCCAACGCACTGGTCCTATTTACTGGCGGGACGGCCGATAACGTGACCGTCAAGAGTGGCGGCGAAATCATTCTCTACGGCGGTCACGTCAACGGCCTGACCATCGAAAACGGCGGGATGGAAGGCATCGCCGGCGGCACGGTTCTCAATAATACCAACGTGGCGAACGACACCGTGCTGTTCGTCGATTCCGGCGGATCGGCGAGCGGCACGCATGTTGCCGAGGGCGGCAGGCTTGTCGTCGACGGCGGTACGGCGCGGCAAACGACGATCGGCAATGGCGGCACGGAATTTGTCCTGAGCGGCAGCGTCGCCGGCAAGGTCACGGTGGATGCCGGAGGCCTGCTGATCCTCGAATCGGGCGGCTCGGCCTCGGGCGTCACGGTGGGCAATGGCGGCGAAATCCTGTTCAACGGCGGCAGCGCGACAGCAGTGACCGCGGCGGCGGGGGCCAGGGAGTTCGTCGCACCCGGGGCGACCTTCAGCGCCGGCTATGGGACGGTTGTCAGCAATCTCGTAGTCGAGCACGGCGCCACCTTTGTCTATGGCGGCGGTACGGTGAAGTCCGTCACCATCCAGCCGGGCGCGATGGCGGTCGTCGGTAAGGATACCCGGGTTAGCGGCACGGCGGTCGTGCCGCATGTCTCCATGACCGTCATGGGCGCGACCTTCTCGGCCCAGATCGCTTCGGCCGCCGTCGAAATCGTTGCGCTCAACGGCGTCGCCAGCAAGTCGGTCATCTCGGCCGGCGCCTCGCTGATCCTGTCGGGCGGCAGAAGCGTCGGATCGCTGATTTTTGGCAGCGAAATCGTGCGCACCTCCACCAGCCTGCCAGCGACCCTCGGCGACCAGGTGGGAAAAGGCGGCCAGCAATATCTCTACTCGGGCGCCGCCGCCGGCACCATCGTCTCCAGCGGCGGAACCGAGCACGTGCAATCCGGTGCCGTCGCCAACGGCACGCATGTGCTCTCCGGCGGGACTATCGTACTGGCCGGCGGCACGACCCATAACCTGTCGCTTGCCAGCGGAGCGACAGCCAATGTCGTGTCCGGCGGAACGCTTGTGCTGTCCTCCGGCATCGCCGCGGGCAATGTCAATGTGGGTTCCGGCGGGAAAATCGTGCTCGATGGCGGCACGGCCGGAATGCTGCATATCGCCAGCGGCGGGATCGAAGCCGTCGGCATCGGCTACGGTGCCAGCGGCCTCAAAGCCGGCAAAGGGATCACTTTGGTCGTCTCGGCACTGGCCAGTGCCACCGATACAACCGTCTCGAACGGAGGCGCCGAGATCGTTCAGTCCTATGGCACCGCCAGCGGGGTGAGCGTGCTGTCGGGCGGCGCTGTCATCTTCGCCGGCGGCACGGTGAACGGCCTGTCGGTCGCGAGCGGCGCGACCATCGACCTCGCAACGTTCGCCTTCGCCGGCGGCGGCACCGTCGGCTTCGCGGAGAATGCCGCCCACACCGGCGGCACGCTGACCGTCAGCGAGGGCGGTCTCACCAAGACAGTCACGCTGTTCGGCCAGTATGCCGCCGCCGGCTTCAGCCTGTCCAAGGACTTCATCGGCGGCACCGCCGTCACCTACAAGCCGATCTCGGCGGCCCACACCCCGCTGGCTGCGCATCACTGACCCCCGGGCCGCCACCCTTCCGCTCCCCCGCATTCGATGGTAACGGGTTGACCCGTTACAGCGGATGAACGGCGGCCCCATGAACCTGGACGATGTCGAAGTCTTAGAGCGGAAAACCGTCTGCCAGAGCTATTTCCGCATCGACCGCTATATGCTGAAGCACCGCATGTTCGGCGGCGGCTGGAGCCAGCCGGTGATGCGGGAGGTGTTCGAGCGCGGCCATTCCTGCGCCTGCCTGCTCTATGACCCGAAGGCCGATGCCGTGATCCTGATCGAGCAGTTCCGCGCCGGAGCCTTCGCCGCCGGCATGGGGCCATGGCTGATCGAATGCGTCGCCGGCATCATCGACGAGGGCGAAACGCCGGAGGATGTCGCCCGGCGCGAGGCGGTCGAGGAATGCGGCTGCACCGTCGGGCGGATCGAGCCGATCGGCAAGTTCCTCTATTCGACCGGCGCCTGCTCGGAGGTCTGCCACCTGTTCGTCGGCGAAGCTGACAGCTCGGCCGCCGGCGGCATCCACGGCCTGGCCGATGAGCATGAGGACATCAAGACCCATATCGTCCCGGTCAAGACCGTGCTGGAATGGCTGGACGCCCAGACCATTGACAATGCCGCGATGCTGATCGCGATTTCCTGGCTGGCGCTGCATCATGCGGCGCTGCGCCAACGCTGGCTCTAAAGGCGCTGGCTTTAAACAAGAGGTACCGCCATGACTTCGTCCCCCAGTAACGGGCTGGTTTCCGCCGAGTGGCTCGCCGCCAACCTGGGCAAGCCCGGCATCGTCGTGCTGGATGCGACCTGGACTGCCAAAGGCACAACGCCGAACGGCAACACGCTCTATGCCGCCCAGCACATTCCCGGCGCCCGCCGCTATGACATCGACAAGATCTCCAACCACGCCTCGCCCCTGCCCCATATGCTGCCGACGCCCGAGGAGTTCGCCGCCGAGGCCGGCATGCTGGGCATCGGCGACGACGACCTGGTCGTCACCTACGATGTCGGCGGCATGGCGAGCGCCGCCTGCCGCGGCTGGTGGATGTTTCGCGTCTTCGGCCATGACAGGGTGGCGGTGCTGGATGGCGGCCTGCCGAAATGGCTGGCCGACGGCCGCCCGGTCGAGAGCGGCGTGCCTCCCGCCCCGGCGCCCAAGACGTTCGCCGCCGATTTCCGCCCGCACCTGGTCCGCAATCTCGACGATATCAAGAGGGTCGCCGAGAGCGGCAAGGGCGACAAGGTGGTCGATGCCCGCTCCACCGGCCGCTTCGAAGGCACCGCGCCCGAGGCCTGGGCCAACGGCCGCGGCGGCCATATCCCGAACACCCTGTCCCTGCCCTTCACCGACCTGGTCGATCCCACGGCCAAGACCCTGCTGCCCAGTGACCAGCTGAAGGAAAAGCTGACCGCCGCCGGGCTGATGGAAGGTCCCATCACCGTCACCTGCGGCAGCGGCGTCACCGCCTGCGTCATCGCCCTGGGCCTG